>NZ_JBEPDM010000018.1:0-136630 GCF_040300305.1 Streptomyces sp. NPDC000410 | reverse complement strand
GTGTGATCGCGCATCTGCTGGCGCCGTTCATCTCGGCCTGTGTAGCTCCCCTGACGATCGTTGTCGTGATGCTCGCCTTCAACTGGCAGATGGGGATCGCCGCGTTGGCCGCCGTACCGCTCGTGGCGGCGATCCAGGTCCGGACAGGACACTCGATGGCAGCCGCCGATGCCGAGCGCGCCGAACGTGAGCATGAGGCCACCGGGCGGGTCATCGAATACGTCCAGGCCCAGCCGGTGCTGCGGGCCGGCGGCCGGACCATGGAACGCTTCCGGTCGCTCGACGACTCACTGAGCAACCTCCAACGGGCCTCCCGCCGGACCGCGTTGTCCGCGCTGCCCGGCGTCCTCGGCCTGACGCTCGCGGTGCAGGCGGTGTTCACCGTGCTGCTGGTCCTGGGCGCCTACCTCGCCCTCGGCGGGAGCATCGGTGCGGCGGAGATCCTGGCGATCCTGGTGCTGGCCGCCCGCTGCGCCGATCCGCTGCTGTCGCTGGCGGACATGGGCGGCCAACTGCGCGGCGCACAAGCCGAGTTGGACAGGATCGACGCGCTGTTGCGTACGGAACCGCTGCCGGAGGCCCTCGCACCGGTCCGGCCGGTGGGCCATGACCTGGAGTTCGACTCCGTCACCTTCCGGCACGGCGACCGCACGATCGTCGACGACGTGTCGCTGTCCGTGCCGCAGGGGCAGCGGCTCGCCGTCGTCGGGCCCTCGGGTGCGGGCAAAACCACGCTGCTGCAACTGCTCGCGCGGTTCCACGACGTGGACGCCGGCGCGGTGCGGGTGGGAGGAGTGGACGTACGCGCGATCAGCACGCAGGAGTTGATGGGGCAGATCGCCATCGTCTTCCAGGACGTCTACCTCTTCGACGGCACGATCGAGGACAACGTACGCCTCGGCCGCCCCGACGCCTCCGACGCCGAGGTACACGCGGCAGCGACCGCGGCGCGGCTGGACGAGGTGATCGAACGACTGCCGGACGGATGGGCAGCGCATGTCGGCGAAGGCGGCACCCTGCTCTCCGGCGGCGAACGCCAGCGCGTCTCCATCGCCCGAGCACTCCTGAAGAACGCACCCATCGTCCTCCTCGACGAGGTCACCTCCGCACTCGACCCGGTCAACGAGGCAGCCGTCCACGAAGGCATCGAACGCCTCATGGCGGGCCGGACGGTCGTGATGGTCGCGCACCGGATGAGGACCGTCCAACGCGCCGACCGCGTCGTCTTCCTGGACGGCGGCCGGATCGCGGAAGACGGCAGCCACGACGAACTGCTCAGCCGCGGCGGCCGCTACGCCGATTTCTGGGCGATCTCCATGGCCCCGGCAGCGAGTGAATGAGCCGCACTCCCCGTGGCCCGGCAGCGAACGAATGAGTCGGGCTCCCCTGACCCCGGCGCCGGGCCCCTTCCGTTCTGGCCGGATGGAGCCTCGGCAAGGCACTCCTCTCCCCGAAATACTGGTGCCCGAGATGCTGGGCGGACGCCCCGGGCGCATGGGGTATCCGGTGCCGGAAGGGGCGAGTGTGCAGTCGGACGTGACGGACCGCGGTGGTGAGGCGCGCCCGGACCTGCGGGCGCGTCGGCGCGTCGGCCGGGTCGCGCTGCGGGCCGATCTCAGGAGCGCCCTTCCCGACGCCGGTGCCGCGGTGGCGGTCACCGTGGCCGTGTTCGCCTTGCTGTACTACCGGGTGCGGTCCGGCACGTCCGACACCGTCGCGGTCATGCCGTTCATGGCCGACCCGGACACCTACTGGATGTATCTGCTCAGCCAGGCGTTCGGCTGGTCGGGGCTGCTGTGGGCCTGGGGAACCGTGATGCTCGGGCTGCTGCTGTCCGGTCCCCGCCCCGACCGGCTGCCCGTGTCGCGGGCGGTGCTGGAGCGCTGGCACCGCACGACGAGCCTGACGACCATGGCGCTGATGTTCGCGCACGCCTTGATGTTCGCCGCCGAACTGGTGCGGTACGAGGCCGGGATGGCGTGGGCGGCACGGCTGTGGGCGGGGTTCGCGGACACCTTCGTGCCGGGCTGGTACGACTCGGGGACCGGAAGGCTCGCCATCCCGCTCGGCCAGGGCGCCCTCTACCTCGCCGTCCCGCTCGGCCTGCTGTTCTACGTCCGGCACCGGATCGGACCGAACACCTGGCGCCGACTGCACCGGTTCGTCATCGTCGTGTACGTGCTGAGCGTCTGGCACACGCTCCTGTACGGCACCAACGTCTGGTTCGACGGGTGGCCGCGCACCACCCTGTGGCTCCTCCAAGTGCCCGTCGCGGTGCTGCTCGTACTGCGGCTGGTCCGCCCTGCACGGGCCGCCGAGCGGCTGACGGCGCCCCGCCGCGAGGGGCGGACGTCACCGCTGGGATGGACGGCCCGGACCGCGGGCCGGGCAGCGGCCGTCGCCGTGGTCGTCGGCCTCCTCGTGGTGACGGTCTCCGGGCACGACGGCGGGCGGCCCCGTCCGGCGGAGCCGCCCGCGCCCGCCCCGCACGTTCACGAACCGGAGTGACTCGGCACCGCCGGCGCGGGCCGGGCCGCGGCCCCGGGTAGGAAGGACACCTGTGGCGCGCCCGTCCGGGGGTGGACGGCGACCTCGGCCGCGACGCCGTACACGTCGGCCAGCAGCTCCGCGGTCAGCACCTCACCGGGCGGCCCGGACGCCGCCACCGCCCCGTCGCGCAGCACGTACAGACGGTCGCAGTAGTAGGCGGCGAGGTTCAGGTCGTGCAACGCCACCAGCACCGTCGCGGGCGACTGCCGGAGGAGTCCGAGCACTTCCAGCTGGTGGCGTACGTCCAGATGGTTGGTCGGCTCGTCGAGGACCAGCAGGGAGGGCTGCTGGGCCAGGGCGCGGGCGATCAGGACGCGCTGACGCTCCCCGCCGGAGAGGCGGTCGAAGGGCCGGTCGGCCAGCGTGGCCGCGTCCACCGACTCCAGGGCCCGGTCCACCAGCGCGGCGTCCTCGGCGGTGTCCCCGTCGAGGAGCCGCTTGTGCGGGGTGCGGCCCATCGCGACGACCTCCCGGACCGTCAGATCGAAGTCGGTGCCCCCGTCCTGCACCACGGCGGCCACGCTGCGGGCCAGCCGGCGCACCGGCAGCGTCCAGGCGTCCGTACCGTCCACGCGCACGCGTCCCGCGTCCGGCCGCAGGACGCGGTAGACCGTGCGCAGCAGGCTGGACTTGCCGCTGCCGTTCGGCCCGACCAGGCCCACCACCTCCCCGGGCCGGGCGGTCAGCGAGACGTCGCGCACCAGATGACGGGCGCCGGCGGTGAGGGTGACACCCTCGATGCTCAGGTCGGTCGCGTCGCTCATGCCACTCCTCCGCTCACGTCGCGGCGGGCGTCGCGGCGCATCAGCCACAGGAAGAACGGCCCGCCGCACAGCGCCGTCAGCACCCCCACGGGGATCTCCATGGGCGCGGCGACGGTCCGCGCCGCGATGTCGGCCCAGATGAGGAACACCGCTCCGGCGAGCGCGGCCGTCGGCAGCACGCGGCGGTGGTCCCCGCCGACGAACAGCCGCACGATGTGCGGGAGCATCAGGCCGACGAAGCCGATCGGCCCCGCAGCCGCCACCAGGACGCCGGTGACGAGCGACAGCAGGACGAACATCCGGGCCCGGAACCGGGCCACGTCCAGACCCATGCTGGTCGCCGACTCCTCGCCCGCCAGCAGCAGGTTCAGCGACCTCGCCTGGACCAGCAGCACACCGATGCCCAGCAGCAGGGCCGCACCCGGCAGCCACAGCGTGCCCCACTGGACGCCGCCGAGACCTCCCAGGGTCCAGGCCAGCACGGCCCGCGCCTCGTTGCCCCGGTCGGAGGTCAGCAGCAGCATGTCCATCACCGCCGTGAGCACCGCCGCCATCGCCACACCCGAGAGCACCAGCCGCACCGAGGTGATGCGTCCGCCGGTGCGGGCCGTCGCGTAGACGAGGAACAGCGTCAGCAGGGCGCCCGCGAAGGCGGCGACCGACAGCGACACCGGGCCGAACAGGGTGACGCCGAAGACGATCACCATGACGGCCCCCAGGGACGCGCCCGACGAGACGCCCAGCAGGTACGGCTCCGCCAGCGGATTGCGGACCAGCGCCTGCATGGCGGTGCCGATGACGGCGAGGCCCGCGCCCGTGACCGCCCCGAGGATGACGCGCGGGGCGCGCACGTCCAGCACGATCCTCTCCCGGGGGCGCGACCAGGTCGGCTCCGACCAGTCGGCACCCAGCGCGTGCGTCACGATGCCCCAGACGTCGCCGGGCGGCACGTGGACCGAGCCGATGGCCATGCCGGCGGTGGCGGAGGCCAGCAGCAGCCCGCCGAGGACCGCCACGGTGCCGGCGAAGGACCAGCGGCGCGGCCCGTCCGCACCCCGGCCGCCGCGCACGGCCGGGGCGGTGGCGACGGACTTCTTGGCGGGGCCGGACGTCTTGGCGGGGACGCTCACCGGAGCCGCTCGGGGTGCAGCCCGCGCGCCAGCTCCTCGACCGCGTACGGTGGCCGGACACCGACCAGGGTCGCGGTCAGCGGCAGTACGACGAACCGCTTGTTCCTGATGGCCGGCACGTCGGCGAGGGCGGCCTGCGACAGGAGGAACTTCTTCTTGTCCTCGACGCTTCCGGCACCGGCGTAGTCGTAGATGGCGATCACCTCCGGCTTCCGCTCGACGACCTGCTCCCAGGAGACGTCGCCGAAGACGTCGTCCAGATCGGCGAAGACGTTCCGGCCGCCGGAGAGCCGGATGATCTCCGTGCCGAGGCTCTTGCCGCCGGCGGTGAAAGCCGACTTGTCGCCACTGTCGTACACGAAGACCGGCACGACGGGAGCCCCCTTGAGGGCCTCCGTGGTCCTGGTCACGCGGCCCTGGAGGCCGGCCACCAGCTTGTCGGCGCGCTCCGGGACGCCGAAGACGTCGCCGATGGTCCGGATCTCGTCGTAGGTGTCCTGCATGGACACCTGCTTCTTCTTCCCGCAGTACTCACGGTTGAGATAGGTGTCGATGCCGGCGTCGGCGAACGCCTTGCGCGAACGGCCCTCGTTCTCTGCGAACGCGCTGCCGTAGCCGCCGTAGACGAAGTCCGGGTCCGCGTCGAGAACGGCCTCGAAGGAGGGCTCCTTCTCCGCCAGCTCGGGGATCGCCTCGTAGTCCTTCTTGAGCTCGGGCAGGACGGCCGAGTCGGGGAAGGCGGTACCGACCATGCGGTCCCCCAGCCCCAGGGACAGCATCAGTTCGGCCGGATGCTGATGGATGGTGACCACCCGGGAGGGCGGCTTGTCGTACGTGGTGCGCACGCCGCAGTTGTCCAGGGTGACCGGGAACCCCTGGCCTGCCGAGGCCGATGCCTTCGCGGTGCCGGCACGGTCGTCCGACGTGCCGCAGCCGGTCAGGACGACCGTCGACAGGGCGAGGGCCGTGGCCGCCGCGCGCAGGGCCCGGCGGCGCGGCCGGGCGGAAAGGGGGAAGAAAGGGAGACGGGGCATGCCGTCGTACACGTAAGGCCTCCTGCGGAGTCCGCGCTCCTCGGATCGGGCCCGCGACAGGCCAGTGTCCTGACTCCCGGATCGGCCTTCCCCTCCGCCCTTCCGCGGCGCGCGCGGTGGCGTGCGGGAAGGGGCGCACTCCCCGGTCACAGTGGCGGGACCGTGCCGGAATCGCACCGGCTTCCTGTCTCCCGTCGCGGTGATGACCGGGTGATCTTACGATCCGACATGTGAGGGGCGAAAGGGCGTACGGTGGCTTACCGCGCGCCCCCGCCCGCGTCACCCCCTGCGGACCGCCCGGACGATCAGCCGCTCGGCGTCCTGGTCGTACGGCCGGCCGTCGAAGCCGCCGAGGATCTCGACGTCCTCGAAACCGGCCGCCAGGGTCATCTCCCTCAGCTCCACGGCGCTGTACACGAACCACACGAGGGCGGCCCGCGACACCCGCTCCCCCCGCACGAGCACCCAGTCGCTGCGCAGCCGCGCCCAGTCGTCCAGCACCGTGTCGGTCTGCACCAGCAGATCGTCGCCCCGTTGGACCACCTTGGGCGGTACGACCTTCCGGGCCAGCAGCTCCTTCCCGGCGACGTCCAGCAGGAGGGTGCCCCCGGGGGCCAGACTGTTGTGGACGGTGCGCAGCACGCGGGCGTTGTCGGCGGGATCCTCGAAGTACCCGAAGGACGTGAACATGCTGAGCACGACGTCGAAGGCCGCGGGATTCGCGTACTCCCGCATGTCGGCCCGGACGTAGTCGGCCGTCACGCCCCGGTCGGCGGACAGCTTCCGGGCCCGGTCCAGCATGGCCGGGCTGCGGTCCACACCGGTCACCTCGTAGCCCCGGCGGGCGAGCGGAACGGTGAACACGCCCGGCCCGCACGCCAGATCCAGCACCCGCGCCCCGCGCGGGAAGGCGAACAGCGCGGAGGTGTCGAGGAGTTCCTCGGCCTGGGCGAAGCGCTGGTCGGAGAAGAGGAAGTCGTAGAACTCGGTCCAGAAGTCATCGTCCTGGAATCCGCCGGTGTGTGTCATCGGACGCCGTTGTTCCTTCCGTGTCGTCGGGGTCTGTGGGGTGAGGAGGAGCGACGGTCCTGCCGCGCAGGGTGAGGAGGAGCGGCGGCAGCAGGACGCACTGGGCCGCCGCCGCGACCCAGAACCAGCCGGTGTCGCCGGTGCGTTCACCGAGGCCGTACAGCTGCCCGCCCAGCAGGCCGCTCAGGCAGGCGCCCAGTCCCGCGGCGAGCCGCTGCTGTCCGAAGACCACGGCGTCCGAGCGCGGGCTGCGCCGCAGGGCCTCCAGGTCGTTCTTGAGGAACAGAACGATGTCGCCGAGGGTGATGAGCGCTCCGCCGGTGAGGAGGGCCGCCTTCGTACCGAAGGCCAGCACCGCCATGCCGACGGCCAGGCCCGCGAAGCCGGTCACGAGGGCGAGCGGGTAACTCATCCTGCGGATCGCGTCCGAGGCGAGCGGCTGGACGACGATGACCAGCACGAAGCACAGCAGGAGCACCAGGCTGTAGAACTCGCTGGAGGCCCGCTCCACGGCGAACACCGCCAGGTAGTGCTGGAAGTGGAAGTAGAGGTAGAACGCGAGGGTGTTCGCGGCGAAGGGAAGGACCGCCACACCGCCCAGGAGCCCTTCGCCGGAGGGTCCTTCGCCGACGGGGCCCGCACCGCTCCGTTCCACGGACGTCTCGGGGAGCCGTGTGTGGCCGGCCAGGACCAGGGCGAACAGGACCGCCACGGTGAGGAACAGCGGACCGGGCGACGACAGGACGAAGGGCCCGGCGACGAGCGGGCCCACGGCCATCCCGGCGTTGAGGGCCGCGTTGCCCAGCGAGAGGAACACCGGTCGGCGGTGCTCGTCGACGCCGTCCACGAGGTACGCCTTGTTGGCGGGCAGGTACAGCGCGGCACCGCAGCAGGTCAGGATCAGCGCCGCCACGGCCATCGGCGGCCAGCGCAGTGCCGCCAGGAAGCCCACGAACCCGGCCGTGCGGACGGCCAGCGCCCACACCATGGTGCGGCGCAGCCCGATGCGCTCGGCGAGCGCCCCGCCGACGACGCCGCCCGAGAACTGGACGAGCGAGGCGACGGCGAGGACGACCCCGACCGCGCCGAGCCCCATGCCGAGCCGTTCGTGCAGGAACACCGACATGAACGGCAGGATCATGAAGCTGCCGAGCGGGATCAGGAAGGAGCTGAGGAGGAGGAACCGCAGGGGACCGGTCAGCGTGGACAGCACCGCCCGTGCACCGGACCCGGACACCGGGGGATCACCCATCGGACATGTGGCGGGCCGCATGTCCCGGTTCCGGGAAGGGCTCTGTGAGGACGCGTACGGCGCCCGCGGCGGCGACCGCGCAGTGGGTGGCGAGTTCCGCCGTCTCGGCCTCCGCGTAGACGATGCCCGCGTAGCCGCGACTGTCGTCCAGGTGCTCGATCGGGTCGCCGGGCCGCTTGACCGGGTACCAGACGGGAGAGCCCGGCATGTCCGCCAGCCGGTCGAGCCCGGCGACGCCGGTGAACACCCCGGGCCGCGCGGGATAGCCGAGGACGAACGCCACGGCCGGCCCGCCGGGCAGCTCCATGTCCATGAGCGCGGGACGCAGCCCGAGCGCCGTCTCCACCATCGCCTCGTACACGTTCACCCCGAGCGCCCGGCACATGCCCTCGCCGACGAGCGCGCCTCCGATCCGCGGGTTGATCTCCACCAGTTCCGGACCGGCCGTGGTCCAGGCGAACTCCACGTGGGCGAAGCGGTCGGAGTACCCGACGGCCGCGAGCACCTGGCCGAGCCACCGCTCCAGAGCCTCGTGCCGCTGCCGTGGGAACGCGACGGGGAAGGCGGTGATCTCCTCCCGGAACCGCGGCTCGGGCGACATCAGCCGGCTGGATACCCCCAGCAGCCGTGTCCGCCCCGCCCACGACAGGGTCTCCGCGCTGTAGACGGGACCGGAGAAGTAGGGTTCCGCGAACAGACGGCCCTTCAACTGCCGGTCGGCGGCCGCCGGCAGAGCGGCTTCCGCCTCCTCCCTGTCCCGTACGAGCCATACGTTCTGGCTGCCGGTACCGGCGCTGTCCTTGAGGACGGCGGGCAGGCCCACCTCCTTCACCAGCCGCGCGGCCGCCTCGGGGTCACCGGGATCGACCTCCGCGGCCCGCCCCGCGGTCAGTCCGGCCGCGAACAGGCGGTCGCGGACGGCGGCCTTGTCGCGCGTCAGCCGCAGCACCGCCGGGTCCAGGCCGGGCAGGCCGAGGCGGGCCGTCAGCTCGGCGCCGACCGTCGTCCAGGTGTCCGTGGAGCTGATCAGGCCCCGCAGTTCCGGCATCCGGCGTAGGTGTGCCGCCACCGCCTCGGTGTCGAAGGTGTCCGTCGTCACGACGTCCAGTGCGTGCGACGGCAACCGCTGGAGCTCGTGGCCGTACCAGGAAGGGTCCGAGGTCAGGAGGACCAGCTGCTCGCCGAGCCGTTCCGCGGCCCGGACGAGGTGACCGAGACCGAAGGTGAGCGATTCCAGGGATACGACGGTCATGCGGCCGGCTCCTTCCAGGGCGCCGGGGCCGCGGCGCGGTTCCACGCCATCGTCGACCACGGCATGGACATCGCTTCGGGGGTGTCGACCTCGACCGGTTTGAGCGCGGCCGGGTCCAGGGCGTCCCGGTGGCGGGAGTGGACGCTCTCGACGTAGCGGTGGCCGGTGTCGGCGCCGATCACCACATGGAGCCGGTCGGGGTGCCGGCGTGCCTCGTGGATCGCGGCCAGATGGGCGGCACCGCTGGACAGACCGGCGAAGACGGCGTGGTCGCGCAGCAGGGCGACGGTGCCGGACATGGCGTGGGTGAAGTCCATCCAGTGGACGGCGTCGTAGAGCGCGTGGCGGACGTTGTCGAAGACGATCGAGGAGCCGATGCCGGCGATGATGGCGGCGGGGTCGTGGTGGTCCTGGCTGCCGAAGGTCACGCTGCCGAACGGCTGGACACCGACGAGCCGGACCGAAGGGTCCCGGCGGCGCAGGTGCTCGACCAGCCCGCCCGTCGACGCCCCCGATCCGACGCCGCCGACCACGGACAGCGGCCTGTCGTCCCTGACCGCGGCGGAGACCAGGTCGGCGACCTCCCGGTAGCCGAGGTAGTGCACGTTGTCGTGGTACTGGCGCATCCAGTGCACGTCGGGCCGTGCGGCGAGCAGTTCCCGCACTCGCCGCACGCGTAACTCCTGGTCCAGCTTGAGGCTCGGCGACGGAGTCACCTGTTCCACCGTGGCGCCGAGGACTTCCAGTTGGGCCAGTGTCGTCGCGTCCACGGTGGTGGACGCGACGATGTGGCACCGCATGCCGTAGCGGTGACAGGCCAGTGCGAGGGCGTAGGCGTAGATGCCGCTGGAGCTGTCCACGAGCGTCTGGCCCGGCCTGATCACGCCGCGGTCGCGCAGGTCGCGGACGGCGGCGAGCGCCGAGTAGACCTTCATGGACTCGAACCGGATCAGGACCGTGTTCTCCGTGAGCCGGACGAGGTCGGGGACCTTGAGCGCGTCGGTGATGTGAGGGTGGATCACCCATAGCCTCCTCGGGCGAACGAGCACTGGTGGCCCAGCGAGTGGAAGAAGGCGGACAGCTCGTTCTTGACGGCGGGAGCAGGCCGGCGACAGAAGAGGTATCCGACGAGAGAGCCGGTATGGGCGACGAAGACCCCGTCCGCCCCGAAGGCCTCGCGCTCGGCGAGGACGGCGTCGAAGGTGCTCTTGGGCAGAGCCTCCTGGGACAGTACGGCGCTTGTGGTCGCCGCCCGGGCGACCGCCGGCGGATCCCCGGCGGCGAACCCTTTGAGCAGGTCGGTCAGGCACCTGTCGTACTCCGCCGCACGGCGCCGGTAGTGCCCCAGCAGCAGGGGGGTGACGGCGGCGGTGTCCACGGTGCCCGGCTCCGTGATGAAGGCGGTGTGGAAGCCGATATCGGTGCCCAGTCGCCGGACGACCCGGTGCCGGCCACTCAGGTAGAGCGCGAACTCGTCCAGGAAGACGCTGTCGGCCCGCTCGATCGCCGACAGGATCCCCATGACGACGTCGGGGTCGTACGGCAGGGAGAAGACGCGGAACAGACAGCGCAGCGTCGCCACGATGTCGGCGGTCGAACTGGCCATCCCCACGCCGACGCCCAGGTCGGAATGGGTGCTCCAGCGGCCCGGCGGCAATGTCAGCCCTAACCGGTCCAGGAACAGATCCACGGCCGCCGCCGTCTTCTCGCCGAACGGCGGTGCCTGCCGCGGCCCCGTCTCCCGGGTGAAGTACACCCAGGAGTGGCGGTCGACGGGGAACGACACGATCGCGAATTCCGGATCGCCGCCCGCCCGCAGCGGTCCTTGGTACAGCTCGCCCAACGTACCGTGGCAGACGCCGGCGACTGTCGCTCCGAAGCCCCGGACGCGATGCTCCCCGGTCACGAACACGCCCTCCCTCGCCGCCCCGGCCCCGAGCACGTGGGTCGACGGGGAGAAGGCGCCGCGTCGCGTGTGCGCGCGCCGGCCTGCACCGTCGACCCAACCCTCGAGGCCACCGTGAACAGCGCGTGCGTCCGTGACACACGCGCGCAGTGGCAGGTCTTCGGACTCGTGGGCGCGTCGACCGGTGGCTCCGGCGACTCCTACCGGCCGTCGCTTCCCGAACCCTCATGGGGGTCAGTGCTGTTGACGGCTTTCGTTCTCACTCACCGCTGCGGGACAGTCCCGGATTCCCACCGGGTTCCCTCTTACGACGCGTCGTGTACGGACGCGAACCGACTGCGCTGCCAGCGTAGTGGCGCACCCAGGCAGCGTGACAGAGGGGCCTCGGGCATTGTCTTGATTTCCGCTGCTCCGGGCGCGGCCGACCGCACCTCGTCGTGGCGGCGGCGGGCGGGTACGCCGAGGTCGCGGGGGCGCGGGGCCCGCGCGACGAGCGCCGGGCCGCTGCCCCGTCCGTCCCACGCGCTGGCTTATTGCCCATGGCTTGCAAATACTGAGCAGGCGCATCCACCTCGGTGGGCAGCCGGCCGGACGCCGGCGGCGCCGGTCCCCGTGTCGTACCAGCGCACGGCGTCGTGCTCGCCCGGCAACAGGTCCGCCCGTCCGGTCTCGGTGGCCGGCGCGGCGTGGCGATGACGCCGGCCGATGCGCCGGTCGTCGACGCGGGGGAACTCCACCCGGGAGTCGTCCAGCAGGGTGTGGGCCATGCTGCCCGCGGCCGTCCTGGGGTGGGCGGTGATGCCCGCGGGCAGGGACCCGCCGAAGTCCTCGCGGCCGTCCGTCCCGACATCAACGTCGTTCGGCACGCCGACCGCGTGCCGGCCCTCACCGAGTCGGCCTGCCCCTTCCGGATCGACCCCGGACTGGGGTCTCGCCCGTCACGTCCAGGTCGGCGACGTCGACCTGTTCGGTCACCGGTGCGAACGAACCCGGCAGGTGGGGGACGCGGGTGGGGTCGAAGCGGGGCGGCGTGTGCGTGCTCACGGGACCTCCCGGAGGCGCCCGGCGGGATCGCGGTGGGTTCGAGGGGGCGGCCGTCCCTCCGTGGGTGTGCGCGGACGGCACTTTCCCGTGAAACGCGGTACGGGTGCGGCTGCCAGGCGTCCCGGCGAGGCCGCCCGCCGTGCGGCCCACCCGCGCGGCCCGGGGGGTCGGAGGCAGGTGATGTGGATCACGTTCGCAGGGCCGATGACTCCGGTCCCCGGCACCGGTCATATACGCGACAACACCATGACGAGGAAGGTTCCCCATGGCCCACACGCTCGGCGCCGCCCACCACGCCACCCACGCCACGACTTCGCCGCGACCGGCGGCGCGCGGACTGCTGGCCGGCGGCCTCGTGGCAGGCCCGCTGTTCCTGGCCGTGGGCGTCACCCAGGGACTCACGCGCGACGGCTTCGACTTCACCCGCAACGCGATCAGCCAGCTCGCCCTCGGTGACCTGGGCTGGATCCAGACGGTGAACTTCGTGGTCACCGCGGCCCTGTTCGCCGCCGGCGCGATCGGGCTGCGCCGGGTGCTGCGCGGCGAACCCGGCGGGGTGTGGGGACCGCTCCTGGTCGGCGTGTTCGGCGCGTCGTTCCTGGCCGCCGCCGTCTTCCCCGCCGACGCCGGGGCCGGATTCCCCGTCGGGGCTCCCGACGCCACCTCGCTCAGCGCGCACGGCGCCGCCCACATGGCCGGCGGCATGGTCGGCTACCTCGCGCTGTGCGCCGCGTTCCTCGTCCTGGCCCGACCGCTCTCCTCCCGGGGGCACCGCGGCTGGGCCGTGGCCTCCCGTATCGCTCCCGTGGGTGTGCTCGCCGGGTTCGTCGGCTCCTCCGCCTCGGTCCTGGCCTTCACCGCCGGGGCGGGGCTCGGCCTGGCGTGGCTGACCGCGGTGACGGCCCGTCTGCTCACCGACACGGAGCACCACTAGCCGGCCGCTGATCCATCGAGCACCATCGACACCATCAAGATCATTTCGCTGATGAAACGGAGCATCCCATGACCGACGCCGTGAAGGGCCCCGCCAGCTACTTCCCCTCGATCGAGAAGAAGTACGGCCGGCCGATATCCGAGTGGCAGGACCTCATCCGCTCCTCTCCGCTGACCAAGCACATGGAGCTCGTCTCCTGGCTCAAGGCCGAGCACGGCCTGGGGCACGGGCACGCCAACGCCCTGGTCGCCCACACCCTCGCCGAGGGCGCCGGCCAGTAGGCGACGGGCGGCGCCGGTACGGGACCGGCCGCCGCCCCCCTCCGGGCAGCGCCGCCACGCCAGGGCTATGCCGCCCTGAGGACCTCCACTGTCCCCTGCCCGCCGTCGACGCGGATCCGGTCGCCCGTCCGGATCCGCGTCGTCGCGTTCCCGCAGCCCACGACCGCCGGGATGCCGAGTTCGCGGGCGACGATCGAGGCGTGCGAGAGGTTCGCGCCGGCATCGGTGACGATCGCCGAGATACGCGTGACCGCTCGGACCCGCGGATCGAACTCGCCCCGGACCACGTGGGACAGGCCGGAAGAAGCGACGGGTGCAGCTCGTACGCCGCCCGCCGCGCCGGTACGGCCGCCGGCGGTGCCCCGTCCCCGCCCAGCACCCGTCTCCTCGACCGTGCCGAGGCCCGCCAAGTGCCGGTCGAGCCACATCCCCTGGCACCGGCGCGGCCGGCGACCGTGATCGGGTTCGGCGCCGGGCCCCGGGGGTGCCCGGCCATGCGGTACGCCCCGAAGGTCCGGTATCCCCGGTGCTGGGTGGTTGGAGAAAAATGCTTGGACCGCGCGGGTGCCGTCGCGGGACACTGCGAATCCTGTCGTTCCGGTCCGATGAAGCAGGGTTGGGATGGGATCGTCTGAATCGCGCAAGGGTTCGCCGGGCAAGGGTCCGGTGCTCCTGGCACTTCGTTACTACGGACGGGAGCTGGCCCGGCTCCGGTGGCTGACCGTACCCGCGATGCTGCTCCCGGCACTGGGCAACATCGGCCTCAACTACATCGCGCCGCTGGTCGTGGCGAAGCTCGTCGGCCGGATCGCGGAGGGCACAGGTACCGACATCGGCTCCGCACTGCCCTACGTCCTCGGCTTCGCCGCGGTCCTGCTGCTCGCCGAGGCTCTGTGGCGCATCGGATACCACTGCCTGAACCGTCTCGACGCCCTCGGCATCGAGCACCTGTACGTGGTCGGCATGGACGAGCTCTTCGCCAAGGACGCCGCGTTCTTCCACGACAACTTCGCCGGGTCGCTGACCAAGCGGGTCCTGAGCTTCGCCCGGTGCTACGAGGACTTCGTCGACACACTGACGTTCCAGGTCGTGGGCAGCCTCGTACCGCTGGTGTTCGGATCGGTGGTGCTGTGGCAGTACGAACCGCTGCTCGTCCTCGCGCTCCTGGTGCCGATCACGCTGACGGCGCTGTGCGTGACGCCTCTGGTCCGCCGCCGCCAGGCACTCGTCGACCAGCGGGAGGAGGCGATCGCCCGGGTGTCGGGCCACGTCTCCGACAGCCTGATGAACATGGACACGGTCAGGGCCTTCGCCGCCGAGGAGCGCGAGGCCGCCGAGCACCGGTCGCGGGTCGCGGAGTCGAGGCGGCTCACGCTGCGTTCCTGGGACTACGGCAACCTGCGCATCGACACCGTCGTCGCGCCGATGTCCGTGCTGACCAACGCGCTGGGCCTGCTGCTCGCCGTCGCGCTCGCAGGCAACGGGTACGGCGTGGAGGCGGTCGTCGTCGCCTTCGCCTACTACACCAGCGCGACGCGGATCATGTTCGAGTTCAACCAGATCTACCGCCGCCTGGAGAGCTCGATGACGGAGGGCGCGCAGTTCACCGAACTGCTGCTGACCCCGCCGACCGTGTGCGACCCGGAGTCCCCCGAGCCGCTCCTGTCGAAGTCCGCCGACGTGAGCTTCGAACAGGTGACGTTCGCCCACGGGGGCGGCAAGCCGCTCTTCGAGGGCCTCGACCTGGACGTGCCCGGCGGCACGAAGATCGGCCTCGTCGGCCGGTCCGGCGGCGGCAAGACCACGCTCACCCGGCTGCTGCTGCGGATGACGGACATCGACTCCGGCCGGATCCTGATCGGGGGGCAGGACATCGGCAAACTGCGCCAGGCCGACCTGCGCAGTCTCATCGCCTACGTCCCGCAGGACCCGGCGATGTTCCACCGCACGCTGCGGGACAACATCGCGTTCGCCCGGCCGGACGCCACCGACGCCGAGATCCGCCGCGCGGCCGAGGCGGCGCATGTCACGGAGTTCGCCGACGCGCTCGCGGACGGCTTCGACACCATGGTGGGCGAGCGCGGGGTGAAACTGTCCGGCGGACAGCGCCAGCGGGTCGCCCTCGCCAGGGCGATCCTGCGCGACGCGCCGATCCTGCTGCTCGACGAGGCGACCAGCGCCCTGGACTCCGAGAGCGAGATCCTCGTCCAGGACGCGCTGTGGCGGCTCATGGAGGGGCGTACGGCGCTCGTGGTGGCGCACCGGCTCAGCACGGTCGCCACCATGGACCGGCTCGTGGTCCTCGACCGCGGCCGGATCGTCGAACAGGGCACGCACCAGGAGCTGCTCGCCACGGACGGCGCCTACGCGAAGCTGTGGCAGCACCAGTCGGGCGGCTTCCTCGACGACCTCGACGACACCACGCCCGCGCCGGCCGACCTGCACTGAACCCGGGCGGGGCGGCGGGGCGGACGGCTACTCCAGGTCGAGCAGTTGCTCGTAGAAACCGCCGAAGCCATGTCGCTCGTCGATGAGGTGGATCTCCAGGATCCAGTGGCAGCGCCACCCCGCCCGGTCGGTGCGGCGGATGGGGTGGTCGTTGTCCGGGGTGATGTAGGACTCGGCCTTGGCGCCGTCGATCGTCTCGTGCGGGAACTCGCCCACGAGGTGGCCCGCGTGCCATCCGCCGAGGGTCCAGCCCGCCTTGGCGGCGAGCGCCTGTACCTCGGCGTGGAGCTGCCGGCCCGTGATGACGGGATCGGCGCGGAACGCCTCCCGGCCGGCCGCGAAGATCACCGGCAGGTCGGCGCGCAGCCGGTGCTTGGCCGGGTCCTCGCCGAGGACGAAGGTGCGGCCGAAGTCCGCCTCGTACTCCTCGAAGATCGGGCCGAAATCGGCGAAGGCGATGTCGTCCTCGCCGATGATCCGGTCCGGAGGGTTCTCCCGGTACGGGAAAACGGTGTTCGGCCCGGAGCGGACGATCCGCTTGTGCCAGTGCTTGGTGGTGCCGAACATCTCGTTCGCGAGGTCCCGGATCCGGTCGCTGACCTCGCGCTCGCCGGCTCCGGGCGCCACGATTCCCCGTGACTCCACCTCCGCGAACAGGGCCACGGCCTTGCGCTGGGCCTCCACCAGGCCAAGGGCACGCAGCTGTTCGTCCATGCGGTCGGGTACTGCCATGGTGCTGTTCCTCTTCCTCTTGCTCGCCGTCACGGGGTCGCGCGCACGATGACGAGCGACCCCTCGTGCGTCGGTTGTGTGCGCAGCTGCCCGAAGCGCTCGTCCCAGGCCCCGGAGGCGAGGTCGTCGCGCAGCTGCCGGTCGAAGCGTTCGCGGACGCCGTCGTCGACGAAGCTCCACGCCGAGCAGGCCTGGCGGGCGGCGGGGTCGAGGAGCATCTCGGGGCGTCCGTAGTACGCCTCGTTGAAGCCGTCGGTACAGTCCAGGGGGATCGGTACGGCCTGGACGCTGCTGTCTCCGCCCAGCGCCGCGGCCATCTCCTCGACGGGCGGGTAGCGGCGGGCCTCGGTGTCGAGGACCTCGGGCGCGTACTCGTACAGCCAGAAGTCGCGTACGAGCCGCGGGTCGCAGGTCAGGATGACGACGGGGCCGCGGGTGACGCGCCGCATCTCGCACAGGCCCGCCGTCACGTCGCTCCACTGGTGGACGCTGAACAGAGTCATCGCGCCATCGAACTCGCCGTCGGCGAAGGGAAGTTCCTCGGCGACGGCGTTGACGGCCGGGGCGAGGCGGGCGGGGCGCTGCGCACGCATGGACTCGGACGGTTCGACGGCCGTCACGGACCGGGCTGCGCTCTCGTAGGATCCGGCGCCCGCGCCGATGTTGAGGACGGTACGGGCCCCGCCGAGGGCCTCGGCGATGGCCTGGGCGATGCGGGCGTCGGGCCGCCGGTAGGCGGAGTATCCACAGCCTATGGCGCCGTAGTCGACGTCTCCGGCGCTGCCGTCCTGGGTGCGTGTGGTCATGGGTCCTTACCTCGCCTCGTGAGCAGGAACAGGGGGATGGGTGCTGCCCTCGCGCGTCGCCGGTGGTGAAGGCCCGCGCGGGGGACGGGAGGTGCCGCCGCCCGCCGTCATCTCAGCTCCTCCGGACTCCTGCGCCCGAACACGCACCACACCCCTTGCATATTGCACCCAAGAGAGTGTCCCCGTAAATGATCTGGCAAATGCTCGGCTGATCGACCAAAAGGCTCACATCTGCGGTTTCGGATGATGGACCCTCGTGACGTCGATGCACGGTGATCCGATGCCACGTGCGCGACCTGTACCGGCCAGTCTGGTGCACCACACCCGGGTGGCACGCCGTGTTCCGGCCGTTTTCTCGGGTGACACCGCCGACGGCTCGGACACCCGGCTCCGTGACGGCCGACAACAGTGCGGCCGACGGGGGTTCCGTCGGCCGCACCGTCATGTGGGGCCCGCGCCGGTCAGGCGGTCACGGTCCGGCGTTCCTCCTCCGCCTCGGCCGGCGACAGCCGGCCGGTGCGGTGCAGCGCGTGGAGCGCGGCCGCGCACGCCAGGCCGAGTGCGCAGAGCGCCACCCAGGGCAGGGCCGGCACTCCGGCGTCGCGCGCGGCGTCCAGCGCCATGCCGGTGAGCAGATTGCCGAGCGTGATACCGATTCCGCAGACGGTGTTGTAGAGGCCGTAGTGCGTGGCCACGAGACGGTTGCCCGCGAGGCGGACGATGGTGTCCATCTCGAAGGGGTAGGCGATCATCGTGCCGAGCGCGAGCAGCAGCGCGGACAGGGCCGGGGGCAGCCCGGCCAGCAGCCACAGGCCCGGCCCGCCGTCCGGTACCGGCACGGCGGAGGCCAGCAGGAGCGGGAGGAACGCCGCCCCCATCGCCAGCAGCCCCCAGGTCAGCGCCCGGCCCGGTGCCATCCGGGCCTTGCACCAGGCGGTGACCCTGGTCTGGAAGGCGATCGTGCTCAGCCCGGAGACCGCGAAGAGGACCGCCACCGCGGCCGTGCCGAACTGCCCCTCCCCACCCAGTCGTCTGACCTCCAGTGGGAGGGACAGGTAGACCTGGAAGGACATGACGTACGAGCCGATCATGGCCACGGAGAACAGCAGGAACGGACGGTTGGCGAGGATCCCGCGCCACTGCCGCAGGACGCCCTCGCGCACCCCGGCCGCCGTGTCGGATCGGTCGGCGCGGCGGGCCGGCAGGGCCCGGATCTGGATGACGCTCAGGATCGCGAAGATCCCTGCCGCGACCAGGCAGGTGATGCTGAAATCGATGCCGGTCAGGACCATGCCGACCAGCGGGCCGAGCAGGATGCCCGCTTGGTAGAAGACGTTGAACAGGGCGAACGCCTCGACGCGCCGCTCGCCGGCGCCGGCCGCCAGGTAGGCGCGGGAGGCGGGGTTGAACAGGGCACCGGCCAGCCCCGTCGCGGCGGACGCGGCCAGCAGGGCGGGGACGGACTCCACCAGCCCGAGGGTCGCGAAGCCGGCGGTGCGCAGCACGAGCCCGGCGATGATCATGGGCTTGTAGCCGAGGCGGTCGGCCAGTGTCCCGCCTATGAGGAACATGCCCTGCTGGCTGAAGTTGCGGACGCCGAGGATCAGCCCGACCATCCAGCCCGCCAGGCCCAGCGGCCCGGCCAGATAGGTCGCCAGATAGGGCATCAGCATGTAGAAGCCGAGGTTGATGGTGAACTGGTTGACCATCAGCAGCTGGACGCTGCCGTCGTACGAGCGGACTTGGGCGAGCGTGTTCTTCACCGGGCCTGCCCCTGCCGGTCCGCCGCGCCCTTCACGCCGGTTTCGCCGTCGGCCTCGCTGTCGGACTCGTTCTCGCTCCCCGCTACGAGCGTGAGCGGGTCGACGACGGTCGTGCACCGGGTCCAGCGGGTGACCTCCTTCTCGTCCAGTCGGCCGATGAGGTCCGGTTCCGGCGCCGGCGGGGAGTCGAGCAGGCCGTGCGCGGCGCAGTAGCCGTCGTCGTAGACGGTGCCGAGGTACCGCTGGGGGCCGTCGGGGAAGATCGCCGCGATGCGCGCGTCCTTCGGGAGCGACCGGGCCAGCCAGCCGGCGACCAGCGCGACCGCGCCCACGCTCCACCCGCCGGTGGCGTAGTGGGAGCCCGCCAGCTGACGGCAGGTCCACACGGCTTCGGAGGGGGAGACCCAGTGCACCTCCGTGAAGTTGTCGTAGGCGACGTTGCGGGGGTAGATGCTCGACCCCAGTCCGCGCATCAGCCGCGGCCGGGCCGGCTGCCCGAAGATCGTCGAGCCGATGGTGTCCACTCCCACCAGCGTCAGGTCGGGGTAGAGCTGCCGCAGGACGCGCGAGATCCCCGCGGAGTGGCCGCCGGTGCCGACGCTGCACACCAGCACGTCGATGTGCCGGAGCTCGGTGGCCAGTTCGAGGGCGAGCGGGGTGTAGGCGGTGGTGTTGTCAGGGTTGTTGTACTGGTCCGGGCACCAGGAGTCGGGATGCCGGGTCATGAGCTGCTGCACGCGGTCGCGGCGCGCCTGCTGCCAGCCGCCGGAGGGATGGGGCTCGGAGACCACGTCGACCTGGGCGCCGTACGCGACGAGCAGCCGGGTCATGGACGGTTCGAGGCCCGGGTCGGTGACCAGGGTGACCGGGTGGCCGTGGACCATGCCCGCCAGCGCGAGACCGAGGCCCAGGGTTCCGCTCGTGGACTCGATGATCCTGGCGCCCGGCTTCAGGTCGCCGCGGGCGCGGGCCCGTTCGACCATGTGCAGACCGGGACGGTCCTTGATGCCGCCGGGGTTGAAGCCCTCCAGCTTGGCCCAGAAGCCCCGGCCCGCAGGCGCGAGCGGTTCGGAGATGCGCAGCAGCGGGGTGTTGCCCACCAGCTCCGACAGGGCCGAGCGGCCGGTGGACGATGTGTCGGTGGTCGAAGAATGCATGTCTGTGCCTTCGTTCGTTCGATGATGGCGTCGGTCGGTCGTTCGCGTGGCATGCCGTGACGGCCGGGAATCAGCAGGGCGGAGCCCCGGGCCGGAGGACGGCATGCGGCAGCCGCGTGCGGCTGCGCGGCGAACGGCCTAGATGAGCCACCGGCAAACGTCGGCCAGTGTGGAGCGACCGGTGCGGGCCATGGAGGGTCTGCCGGAGCAGAAGGCCGCCGAGGCCGTCTGCTCCACCGGCAGCGCACCGACCTGCAAGGAAGAAAGCGCGGCGGGCGCGTCGGCCGGGCGCTGGGGCTCGCCCGTCGACGCCGACGCCGACGCGGTCAGGCAGGGAGGCGTACAGGCCGAACCGTGGCCGTGCTGCGGGCGCTCCGGGTGTTCCTGTGTGTCGGAGGGCTCCGCGTGTCCGGCGTGCGTGGCCGGTGCGGACAGGGAGAGGTGCCGGTGTTCGTCGTTGGCGAGGTACGAGGAACAGTGCGCGGCGGCCAGGAGCAGCACGCTCAGCACACATGTGAGCAGAACCCCCGGCCAGGACGGGACCGGGACCGGAGTCCGGTGGGCCGAGCGCGGCAGGGGTGGGGTCAGGGGGAACACAGATCCTCCGAGCGGCAGCCACTTCCCCGTCCGCAGGGGGCGGGAAGCGACATGGGCGGGTGCGCGCGGGCAGCAAGAACTCACATTCGGCGCGCGCGGGGGGCGTCGGAAGCTCCGACGCCTACACCTGAAGGACGACCTGTGCTCTGCAGAACGCGGAGGAGGCGGCAGGGGATTGCCGCACGTGCTCGGCCGGCCGCTCAGGACCGGAACTCGGAGAAGTACGACGCTCGTGCGGGGCGTCGGCGAGGTCGGGCTTGCCCGCCGCGGACGACGGTGCGCCCGCAAGGCGCGCACCCTCCACCGCCGAGTGGCCCTCGCTCTCGGAACAGCCCGCGGCGGATGTCGCCACCTGGCCTTCCGCGCTCACCGAGGAGACGGGGACGGAGATGGAGACGGCCTGTACGGCCGCTGCTTCGCTGTCGTGTTCCGCTTCCGCCAGCGAGCAGCACACGCCGAGCAGGCCGAGCAGCAGCAGGGTCAGCCCGGCAGTGACGAGCCGACCCACCTGAGAAGGGGTCGACTCGCCGCCGGAACGCGACCAAGCTGTCATCACACCGTGATCATAGCCCGCGTCCACAGGGGCTTGGGCACCCTTCCGAAAGAGCGTGCGATCCAACGGTGCGCGTCTGCAACGGATTGAAGGGTTTTCGGTCAGGAGCCGACGTAGGCCGCCAGGTGTTCGCCGGTGAGGGTGGAGCGGGCGGCGACGAGGTCGGCGGGCGTGCCTTCGAAGACGACCGTGCCGCCGTCGTGGCCGGCGCCGGGGCCGAGGTCGATGATCCAGTCGGCGTGCGCCATGACCGCCTGGTGGTGCTCGATGACGATGACCGACTTGCCGGAGTCGACGAGCCGGTCGAGCAGGCCGAGCAGATGCGCGACATCGGCGAGGTGGAGGCCAGTCGTCGGCTCGTCGAGGACGTAGACGCCGCCCCTCTCGGCCATGTGGGTGGCCAGCTTGAGCCGCTGCCGCTCGCCGCCGGACAGGGTGGTGAGCGGCTGGCCGATGGTGAGGTAGCCGAGTCCGACGTCGGCGAGACGGTCGAGGATGCGGTGCGCGGCAGGCGTGTGCGCCTCGCCGGAGCCGAAGAACTCCTCGGCCTCCGTCACCGACATCGCGAGCACCTCGCTGATGTCGCGGCCGCCGAGGCGGTACTCCAGCACCGACGCGTCGAACCGCTTCCCCTCGCAGTCCTCGCAGGTGGTGGAGACGCCGGCCATCATCGCCAGGTCGGTGTAGATCACGCCGGCGCCGTTGCAGGTGGGGCAGGCGCCCTCGGAGTTGGCGCTGAACAGCGCCGGCTTGACGCCGTTGGCCTTCGCGAACGCCTTGCGGATCGGGTCGAGCAGTCCGGTGTACGTGGCCGGGTTGCTCCGCCGCGAGCCGCGGATCGGGCTCTGGTCGACCGAGACCACGCCCGCGTCGGCGGGGACCGACCCGTGCAGGAGGGAGCTCTTGCCGGAGCCTGCGACACCGGTGACGACGGTGAGCACCCCGAGTGGGACGTCGACGTCGACGTCGCGCAGGTTGTTCCTCGTCGCGCCGCGGATCTCCAGGGCGCCGGTGGGCTTGCGCACCGTCTCCTTGACGGCGGCCCGGTCGTCGAGGTGGCGGCCGGTGATCGTGTCACTGCTCCGCAGCCCCTCGACGGTGCCTTCGAAGCAGACGCTGCCACCCGCCGTACCGGCACCGGGGCCGAGGTCGACGACATGGTCGGCGATCGCGATGACCTCCGGCTTGTGCTCCACGACGAGCACCGTGTTGCCCTTGTTCCGCAGCCGCAGGAGCAGGTTGTTCATCCGCTGGATGTCGTGGGGGTGCAGACCGGAGGTGGGCTCGTCGAAGACGTAGGTGACGTCGGTGAGCGAGGAGCCGAGGTGGCGGATCATCTTGACCCGCTGCGCCTCGCCGCCCGAGAGCGTGCCCGCGGCCCGGTCGAGCGAGAGGTAGCCGAGGCCGATCTCCACGAACGAGTCGAGGGTGTGGCGCAGCGCGGTGAGCAGCGGCGCCACCGAGGGCTCGTCGAGGCCGCGGATCCACTCGGCCAGGTCCCTGATCTCCATGGCGCAGAGGTCGGCGATGCTCTTCCGCTCGATCTTCGACGAGCGGGCCCCCTCGCTGAGCCGGGTGCCGTCGCACTCGGGGCACGTGGTGAAGGTGACCGCCCGCTCCACGAAGGCCCGGATGTGCGGCTGCATCGCCTCCTTGTCCTTCGACAGGAACGACTTCTGGATCTTGGGGATCAGTCCCTCGTAGGTGAGGTTCACGCCCTCGACCTTCACCTTGGTCGGCTCCCGGTGGAGGAAGTCCTGCATCTCCTTCTTGGTGAACTCGCGGATCGGCTTGTCCGGGTCGATGAAGCCCGACTCCGCGTAGACCCGCACGGTCCAGAAGCTGTCCGACTTCCAGCCGGGGATGGTGAACGCGCCCTCGGCGATCGACTTGGAGTCGTCGTAGAGCTGGGTGAGGTCGATGTCGGAGACCGCGCCACGGCCCTCGCAGCGGTTGCACATGCCGCCGGTGCGCTCGTACGTCGCCTTCTGGGCCTTGGTCTTGGCGCCGCGCTCGACCGTGATCGCGCCGCTCGCCCTCACCGAGGCGGTGTTGAAGGAGTACGCGCTGGGCGGGCCGATGTGCGGCTTGCCGAGCCGGCTGAAGAGGATGCGCAGCATCGCGTTGGCGTCGGTCGCGGTGCCGACCGTGGAGCGGGGGTCGCCGCCCATCCGCTGCTGGTCGACGCTGATCGCGGTCGTCAGCCCGTCGAGCACGTCGACCTCGGGCCTCGCCATCGTCGGCATGAAGCCCTGGACGAAGGTGCTGTACGTCTCGTTGATCAGCCGCTGCGACTCCGCGGCGATCGTGTCGAACACCAGCGAACTCTTGCCCGAGCCGGAGACGCCGGTGAACACCGTCAGCCGGCGCTTCGGGATCTCGATGCTGACGTCCTTGAGGTTGTTCACACGGGCGCCGTGCACGCGGATCAGAGCGTGGCTGTCGGCGTCGTGCGGCGCGGACGACTGTGTATCCGTGCTGGTGGCCCTGCTCATCGTGTCTCCATCTGTCAGCGGGCCGCCTTCGCGGTCTCCGTGGCGTCGCCCGGTCCGATTCAACCAGCAGTCGAGGCGGACCGACGCGACGAAGCCCCGCCGGACCGTGCGGGCTCGTAGGGGGTGTTCAGACGAGGCGGCGCATCCAGTCGTACGGGTCCGCGGCCCGGCCGTACTGGATGTCGATCAGCCGGCGGCGCAGCCGCATGGCCACCGAGTCCTCGGCACCGGACCGCGGTGAGACCGCCTCCCCGCCGTCCCAGGCCAGTCGGCCGACCGGGGTGACGACGGCCCCCGTGCCGCAGGCGAACACCTCGGTGACGGCTCCGGAAGCGACGCCGTTCTGCCACTCCGTGATCTCCACGGGGCGCTCCTCGATGTCCAGCCCCAGGTCCTTGGCCAGGGTGAGGATCGAGGCACGGGTGACTCCCTCGAGAATCGTTCCGAGCTCCGGAGTGACCAGCCGGCCGTCGGCGGTGACGAAATACAGGTTCATCCCGCCGAGTTCCTCGATGTAGCTGCCCTCGGCGGCGTCGAGGAAGCAGACCTGTTCGCAGTCGTGCTCGGCGGCCTCCACCATCGGGGCCAGGCTCGCGGCGTAGTTGCCGCCGCACTTCGCCGCTCCGGTGCCGCCGCGCGCGGCCCGGGTGTAGGCCGACGAGAGCCAGATCGACACCGGCTTGACCCCACCGGAGAAGTAGGCGCCGACCGGACACGCGATGAGCATGTACGTGACCTCATGGGCCGGCCGCACGCCGAGGAACGGCTCGGAGGCGAACATGAAGGGCCGCAGGTACAGGCTCTGTTCGTCCTGGTCCGGCACCCAGACCGCGTCGGCGCGCACCAGTGCCTCCACCGAGGCCAGGAAGTCCGGCGCCGGCAGCTCGGGCAGGGCGAGGCGCCGGGCGGAACGGACGAACCGCTCCGCGTTGGCCTCCGGCCGGAACGTCCAGATCGACCCGTCGGCGTGACGGTACGCCTTCATCCCCTCGAAGATCTCCTGCGCGTAGTGCAGGACCGCCGCCGCCGGGTGCAGCGAGATCTCGGCGAACGGGACGACCGCCGGGTCCTGCCAGCCGCCGTCCTTCGTCCACACGGCGCGGGCCATGTGGTCGGTGAAGTACTTGCCGAATCCGGGGTCCGCCAGGACATCGGCCCGTCGCTCCGGGCTCGCCGGACTGGGGTTCGGCTGAATCGGGAACAGCAGGCTCATCGCAGGGTTCCTCTCGGTCGGCCGCGTTGCCCAGCGGGTGCCGTCAACGAGCCTCAGGGGTAAGGGAGATCGCGTCGTCGATGTGCGTGAGGGAGCACGGGGCCCGGACTCATGACTACCTGACGCGCACCGGGGTCGCCAGGAAAGCACCGGTTCGCGTCGTCGTGTCATCGGCGTTTCGACAACATATCGGCCGGGACGGGAGCCGGGCAACGATGTCCGATCATGACGGCGCCGACCTGCCGGACACGCCGACCGGGCGGGCCGCGACCGCGCCGGGCGGGGCCGTCCGGGGCCACCTGGCACGATCTGCGGGCGAAGGGCGACCCCACCAGGAGGGGCGCCGCCCACCGGGAGGACGTCGAGGAAATGGTGGATCCGCTCAGTGCAACGCCGCCTGACGGCAGTGCCGGTGAAGAGCTCGGCAGAACCGTCGAAGCCGCCGCGGAACGACTGGTGGGCCGACTCGTGGTGAGTGTGGGAACCGATCTGGTCGACATCGACGAGATACGGACGGTGCTGGCGAGGCAGCCCCGCTTCGCCCATCGCGTCTTCACCGCCCGCGAGCGCGCCTACTGCCAGATCCCGGACGACCCGGCCGAACGGTTCGCCGCCCGCTTCGCGGCCAAGGAAGCGGTGCTCAAGGCGCTGGGAGTGGGGATCGAAGGCGCCGCTCTGACGGACATCGAGGTGGTACGCCTCGACTCCGGCCGCCCCCGGCTGGAACTGACGGGGCGCGCCGCCGCGCGCGCCGAGGCGGCGGGCATCCGGTCGTGGCTGCTCACGATGAGTCACAGCCGCCATCTGGCCCACGCCTTCGTGGCCGGACTCGCCGAATGCTCCCATCCGAAGGCCTGCGGATCACGGACGGATGATACGAACACGCCCTCGGCGTAAGCCTGTTCGTCCTGCTAAGCTCCGGGCGCTTTGAGGGGCACCCCGAGGCAACCAACATCGCTGTGGGTGCGTCATCTCAGGTGTCAGTACTCCAGGGGGGAGGACGCGTGCACCCACGCGCCGTCGCACATGTCTTGGAATTCGAGCGTCACATCGTTCCCGTCGTCGACCGGATCCGGGCCGCACAGGTTCGTGGAGAGGTCCAAGGGCTGACCACCGAAGTCGATGAGCTCTGTCATGCGATCACACGACTCGACAGCCTCATGCCGGAACGTCAGATCCGGGCGACCATCGACGACCTGAACGCCTGGTCGAGGTCCGGATTCGTGGGCGGTCCGCAATTCGACGCGACCCGGGACACCGTTCCGGCTCCGGAGGACGGACGGCCCGCCGCCTTCGTCGGGCCCGTGACCCTGCCCAACAGTGATCGCCGAGGCGCCTTCCTCGAAGCCTTCACGGTCGTCAGGCAGGAGACGGACCACCTGGCCGACCTCCAGGCCGCCTATCCCCACCCGAAGGCGGTGTTCCAGTCGACCAGGCTGCTGTCCGCCTCACAGGGACTGCGGGAGGGGAACTGCGTCGTCTTCTTCCCCGAGAACATCCCGACCGCGCACCCGTGCACGCACCAGAACTTCGCCTGGTTCTTCTTCAACCGGCACGTGGGCATCTACGCCCACACCCTGGCCATCACGGCCGAACTGTGCGGTGCCGGCACGCCTTTCGCCGGAGAGTCGCGCCTGCGATCCGCGGACGTGGACCCCGAGGACGTGTACCAGGCCCGGTGCATCTGGGGCTACATGCACGACTACTTCCACCACACCGGGCCCCGGCCGCTCGACCAGAACCTGGCACTGAAGACGAAATGGCGCCCAGGGCTCTTGGAGGAGCTCAAGGTCGACATGAAGTCGGCGATCGCGTGCCATGAGGAGCAGGTCCCCTACGGCGACATCATCTTCGAGTACATCATGCTCGAACGGCTGTTCCGCTATCCGGCCCAGCCGGAGCCGCTGCGCAACTTCGACGCCGGTACCGGCTTCGCCCTGGGCACCTGGCTCGCCGACCACGGGCTGCTCACCGTCGACGAGCAGGGGCGGCGCAGGCTGGGCAGCAAGTCCGACATCGTGGCGTCGGTCCGTGAACTCGTCCAGCTGATCGAGGAGATCGAGACGATCTCCGAGGACGACACCTACCGCAGCAGTGCCGAGGACTTCCTGTACAGCACCTTATTGCTGAAGCCCGAGACCAAGGGCCACAGGTACGGCGGGCCGCGCGCACCCCTGAGCCTGTGGGGTGCCACCGTACATGTCTGACGTCCTCACACAGGCCCTCAAGGATCCCGGGTTCTGTCAGTTCCACACCGACCGCACCGTCGTCGTCGACTGGGACGCGGAGACGGGATGGTCCGGCGGGTCCCTGGAGCCCTACGGTTCGACCGTCATGGACCCCGCCTCTCTCGTCTTCCACTACGGACAGGCGATCTTCGAGGGCCTCAAGGCCTACCGGCAGCCGGACGGTTCGGCGGCGCTGTTCCGGCCGGCGGATCACGCCCGGCGGATGCGGCGATCGGCCTGGCGACTGGCCATGACCGAGATGCCGGCCGACCTCTTCACGCGTGCGTGCGCCGACCTCGCCGCCGCCGAGGACCACTGGATCCCCGGGGCACTCGGGCAGAGCCTCTACATACGGCCGATCATGCTCGCCACCGAGCCCCAGCTCGGACTGCGTGCCTCGCACCGCTACCGCTGCACCTTCCTGGCCTATCCCGCCGACCCCTGCTTCGGACGCGACTTCCGCCCCATCTCCGTCATGGCCGCGAAGGACATGGTGCGCGCGGTGCGCGGCGGAACGGGGGAGGCGAAGTGCGCAGGTAACTACGCAGCCAGCTTGCTGGCCAGGGGAGAGGCCGTCGCCGACGGCTACGACGAGGTGCTGTGGCTCGACGGCGTCGAGCGGCGGTGGGTCGAGGAACTCAGCGGCATGAACGTCTTCTTCGTCTGGCGTGACGCGGACGGCGTCAGGCTCACCACCCCGCCGTGCCAGGGAACCATCGTCCGGGGGATCACCCGCGACTCACTGCTCACGCTGGCCCGGGATCTCGGCCTTCCCGTCGCGGAGGAACCCACCGCGATCGACGACGCCGTCGAAGGGGCCCGGTCCGGCCGGCTGGTCGAGATGTTCGCCTGTGGCACGGCCGCCGTGGTGGTGCCCGTGGGGCGGGTGGCCTTCGACGGACGGGACCGGACCATCGGTGACGGCGGCGAGGGCCCGGTGACGGCACGCCTGAGGCAAGCACTGATCGAGGTCCAGCACGGCGTCCGGCCGGACGAGCACGGCTGGCTCATGCCCGTCCCGGGGGACGGTGCGACCGCACGTACGACCACCGAACGATAGCGAGGGGACACGCTCGTGCATGCCAGCAGTCGCGCGACCACAGGCCACGACCGAACGCCGGTGTCGCGCGTCACGACGATTCACACCCTGGGACCCGCCGGGACCAACCTGGAGAAGGCCGCCCACCACTGGTTCGAGGAGCAACGGCGCGACGGCAGAGTCGTCCTGCACACCGAGGTCGAGGACGGGCTCGACGTGATGCGGTTCGACGGCACCGAAGCCATCCTGGCCTGCGCCGTCTACCCGCGCCTCCATGACCTCGTGTTCGGGAATCTGGACCGGCTGGCGATGGTCGACACGTTCATTCTCGACACGTACGACATGGTGCTGGCCAGCCGGCCCGAGCAGGACTCCATCGCCACCATCGTCACTCACCCCGCCCCGAGCTGCCTGGTGACGTCACGGGGCGAGATCTCCTTCGCCAGCAGCAATTCCCACGCCGCGGCGCTGTGCGCCTCCGGGCTCTACGACTCCTGCGTGACCACCGACCAGGCGGCGCGGTCCGAGGGGCTGCGCGTCGTCGAGAACTTCGGACCGGTCCCCATGGTGTTCACCGTGCACGCGGGCAGGCCCGGACCGGGCCCCGCCCTCGGGGAGGCCCGATGACGCAAGCCGAACAACCGACCGCCCCTCGGCGCCTCCCTCCCGCCTTCCGGGTCCTCGCGCTGAGCGAGGCCATCTCCGCGGCGGGCTCTCAGTTCACGCTGATCGCGGTGCCCTTCCTCGCCGCGACCGCGCTGGACGCCACGCCGTCCGAGGTGGCGCTGTTGTCCGGCGCCCAGTTCATTCCGGCGCTGATCGTCACCCCGATCGCCGGGAAGCTGGCCGACGTCCGCGACCGGGCCTTTCTCCTCTACGCCTCCCACTACGGGCGCTGCCTGCTGCTGATCGCCGTCGTCGGGCTGGCCGCCGCGTCACTGCTGAACTACGAGATCCTCTTCGCGGCGTCCATGCTCCTGGGAGCCTGTACCGCACTCTTCGACACGGCGCTGCTGGCCTACATCCCCGACACCGTCGAAGCCGAGGAGCTGACCCGTGCCAACGGACAGCTGGCAGCGGTCTACGCCGTCGCCCAGACCGCGGGCCCCGCGGCCGGCGGCCTGATCATCTCCGGGATCGGACCGGTCCTGGCGCTGTGCATCGATGCCGTCTCCTACGCCGGTGGCGGCACCGCGCTGCGGCTTCGGCGGCAACCGTCGCGCCACCGGGCGAGCAAGCAGTCCGCGGGCATCATGGAGGGCTTCTCGGCCGTCGTCCGGTCCGACGCGCTACGACGCCTGGTGAGCGCCGGTTCCCTGTTCAACCTGGCCGAACAGGTCGCCCTGAGCGTCCTGTTCATCGCCGTGGTGAAGGAGGCCGACCGCTCCGTCGCGGTCATCGGCTTCGGCTTCAGCGCCGCCGGAATCGGCAGCCTCATCGGCGCCTGGGCGTCGCGCCGGTACGGCGGCGGCGACCGTGCCCGGTCCTGGGTGTGGGCGCTGGCCCTGTCCCAGGCGGCCCTGCTGGCGGCTCTGTGGTCGTTCACCCTCGTCAGCTGGGGCGAGCCGCTGTTCCTGCTGACGATGCTGGTGTACGGCGGGACGCTCGCGTACTACAACGTCCATTCCCTGACCCGGCGCCAGATCCTGGCTCCGGAGGGAATGCTGGGACGCGTCAACGCCGCCTACCGGACGATCGCCTTCGGCACCATCCCCGTGGGTGCCGGCGTGGCCGCGCTCCTGCTGACGCTCACCACCGCCCCGATGGCGGCGACGCTGGTCGCGGGGCTGAGCGTCGTCGCCACCTGGATCCTGGCCACCGGAACCTACTCGACCGTCAAGCAGGAGAGCGCATGAGCCCCCCAGAGACCGGCCTCGTCGTGCGGGAACACCGAGAACTCGACTTCCTCGACGAGGACACCGCGTGGCTCGACCGCCCCGGTTTCTACAGCTCCCGGCGATGGACCAGGTCACAGGAGGGTGACCGCGGCTTCGACACGCGGTACCTCACGTCGCACGACCGGGAATCCGGCAGGCTCCTCGGGCTCGTGCCCTACCACCGTCTGTCCGGCGGCGACAGCAATCCGCTGTACAACGAGGCGACCGTCCTCGCCGGTGCCTCCGGAGTCCAGGTGCTGGCAGGGTCCCGCACCGGCTACGACAACAGGATCCTGCTGCACCCCGACTGCACGCCGTCCGAGCGCGCCGCAATGCTGGCGGCGTTCACCGAACGTCTGCTGGAGCGCGCCCGTGAGGCCGGTGCCGGCCATGTGACGTGGTGGTACCTGCCGGTCGAGGACACCCAGGAGCTCGTCCGCCTGACCGGCTACGCGACGGCGACGACGCCCTGCCTCCCGTCGGCGGTCATCGAGCTGAAGGGTGGACTGTTCGACGAGCACGTGGCCGGCCTCACCGCGTCGCGGCGTTCCCTCGTCCGGCGCGACCTGCGACGGCTGAGCGCGGCGGGCTACCGGTCCCGTACGATCCCGGCCGAGCTCGACACGATCGAACGCTACGCACCGCTCGTCGTCCAGGTGCAGGTCCGCCATGGCGAGGACCTGAGTCACGAAGGAGCGGTCCGCTACCTGCGGCGCTGCCTGAGCTTCGGCCTCGGGCGCGACGCGATCGTCACCGAAGTCCTCGACGCGCGCGATCAGTTGGTGGCGTTCAGCCTCGGCATCGTCGACGGCGGGACCCTGCATCTGAGGGTCTTCGGCTGCGACTACGCGTCGGGCCACGGCCGTTCGGGGGAGTACTTCGAGGCCACGGTCTACGGACCCATGCGCCACGCCCTCAGCCGGGGACTGGGCGCGGTGCACCTGGGGGTCACCTCGTACCGGGCGAAATCGCTGCGCGGGGCCAGGCTCCGGGAGCGCCGGGTCGTCGTGGTGGCTCCCTCGTCCCGGGAACTGCCGGCGCTCGGCGCCGACTGGGGGTTCCTCGGGGACGACGAGCGGTTCCTGGGCGGCCGGCCGCCGGAGGTCGCCCCGTGCTGATCATCGTCCAGCCCCTCTCGGCCGGGGTCCAGCTGGCCCTCCGGGCCGTCGAATCCGGCCATCGCTGTCTCATCCCCACGCAGTTCCCCGAACTGCTGCCCGCCGAGGTCCACGCGTCCGCCCGTGTCGTCGACTGGCACCCGGACCACGGCGTGCCCGCCCTCCTGCACCACACCGAGCAGGCGAGGACCGCACCGGCCGGGGTGGTCGCCGGGTTCGAGTACATCGTCCCCGAAGCGGCGGACCTCGCGCGGGCTCTGGGACTGCCGGCGCTGAGCCGGGCCACGGCGCTCGCCGTGCGGCAGAAGGACGTCATGCGTGGCCGGTGCGCCGAGCGGGGCATCGCCGTCCCGGGCTCGGCCCTGGTGACCTCCGGATCGAGGGGCGAGCCTCCCTTCCCCTTCCCGGTGGTCGTCAAGCCCGTCGACTGCGGCGGCAGCCTGATGGTGAGCCTGGCCCGCGATCCCGAGGAGTACGCCCGCGCGTGCGCGGAGATCCACCGGGCCGATGAGGTGAAGTTCCACAACAACCCGCGACGGACGGCACTCGTCGAAGAGTTCGTCGAGGGACCCGAGTTCTCCGTCGAGGGCTGGGTCGACGACGCCGGGGTGCACGTGGCCAGCATCACGACGAAGTTCGTGTCGCAGCCGCCCCAGTTCTTCGAGATGGGCCACATCGCCACGGCCCCGGAGCAGTCGCCGTACGGCCGCCTTCTGGCGGACTTCACCCACCGCGTGATCGACGCCTTCGACATCGACGTCGGACCGTTCCACGTGGAGGCGCGCCTCGACCGGGGCGGCCGGCCCGTGCTGATCGAGGTCGGCGCCCGCCTCGCCGGCGACTGCATCCCCGAACTGATCCATGCCGGGCCCGGTGTGGATCTCTATCTGGCGGCCATCGCCGCCGCCTGCGGCGAGCGGTACGAGGAGGGGGAGTCCTCCCCGCAGAGCGCCGGTGTGGCGTTCGTCACCACCGACCGGCCGGGTGAGTTCGCCGGGAGCGTGTCCGGCCTCGAACCCCACCTCGGGACGCCCGAGTTCCAGAGCCTCGTCTGGGAGGCCGACAAGGGAATGACGCTCGATCCGGACGACATCTTCACCAACCGGGTCGCCCAGGTCCACTTCAGGGGTGATCTCGCCCGGGTCGACGAGCTCGTCGGCGCGGTACTCCGGGAGGCCGAGGTCGATATCACGGACAAGGAAGGCATCCGAGCATGAGCAAGGACAACGAGCTGGTCGTCAAGCCCACGACCGCCCCCCGCCCGAAGCCGGAAGCGGATACACCACTGGTTCTCGGCCGCCACTTCACCGACCACGCGTTCTCCATGCGATGGACCAAGCGGCGCGCGTGGCAGGGCCTGACGATCGCCGACCGCAACGAACTCCCCGCCCTCCGGCCCACATCGGCGGCGCTGAACTACGGGCAGACGGTGATCGAAGGCATCAAGGCCTACCGCATGAACGACGGGGGCATCGCGGTGTACCGCCCCGACAGCCACGTCAAGCGGCTGAACAACGGTGCCCGCAGGCTGGCCCTCCCACAGCTCGACTTCGACCGGGTGTGGGGCGCCCTTCGCCGGCTGGTGGACCTGGACCGCGACTGGATTCCCGAAGGTCCGGGCGCGGCGCTGTACCTCCGTCTGGTCCTGGCCGGCAACGGAGGGACCCTGGACCTGGCCCCGGCGGACGAGTGCCTGTTCTACGCCCTGGCCGGCCCGGTGGGCAGCGCCGCCGAGCAGGGCGACCGATCCGCCCGGTCCATGGTCGTGGACGGCTACGCCACGGCCTGGCCGGGGGGAACCGGAAGCGTCAGGGCCGCCGGGAACTACGGGCCGAACGTCGTTCCGGGCGAGATCGCCGCGAACTACGGCTATGACCAGGTCCTCTGGCTCGACGCGGAGCACCAGCGCTTCGTCAAGCAGCTCGGGACCATGAACGTCTTCTTCGTCATCGACGGTGTCCTGACCACACCGCCCCTCGACCCCGGCATCCTTCCCGGCGTCACCCGCGACTCGGTCATCAAGCTCGCGCGGGACGCCGGGGTGACCGTCGACGAACGCCCGGTCGAGCTGGCCGAGGTACTCAAGGGCATCGACGACGGCCGGGTCACCGAATGCTTCGGCACAGCCACCGAAACGGGGATCACCGCGGTCTGCGAGATCGGACACAAGGGCCAGGAGCACAGGATTCCCGGCAGTACACCCGGTCCGGTGACGGCTCGTTACCGCGACCTCCTCGACGGGCTCCACCGCGGGGACGCCCCGGACCGCTTCGGCTGGATGCGGCGCCTGACCGAGGTGTCCCCGGTGCATGCGTGACCGCGTACCCCCGCCCGGAATCCGGGCGGGGGAAAGCATCGCCACAGACGTCAGGAGGAATCAAGGACATGGCTTACGTCGTCACCGACGAGTGCATCGGCTGCAAGTACACGGACTGTGTGGATGTCTGCCCGGTCAGCTGCTTCCACGAGGGTCCGGAGATGCTCTACATCAACCCTGAGGAGTGCATCGACTGCAACGCGTGCGTCACGGAATGCCCGCCCGAGGCCATCTGGGCCGACATCGATCTGCCCGAGGACAAGTTCCAGTGGATCGCGATCAACGGAGAGATGAGCCAGAAGTACCCCGTCATCGACGTCAGCAGGGGCCACAAGGGGGAACCGGCCGACGGATGACCTCCGTCCACCGGCCCGTCTGTCCAACCGGTCCGTCCAATCGGAAAGTTGGGATGTAAGGCATGACGACACAGATCGAGAATTCGTTCATGCTCGGGCTCGACTCGAACTTCTACCTGAAGGACGATTTCGAGAGCCCCGAGAAGCGCACCAACGTCACCTGGTTCTACCCCAAGATCTGCGCCTTCCAGGACGCGCTCAAGACCGAGGAGGAGAAGGCCGAGTACTTCTCCTTCCTCGACCGGCAGAGCCACCCGCGGCAGACCGACATCCTCCTGTACTTCCACATCCCCTTCTGCGAGGCGTTCTGCAACTTCTGCGCATGCTTCAAGGAGTCCGCGGCGAAGTACCAGGGCGAGCGGCAGAAGCGGTTCGTCCGGGCCATGGTGCGGGAGATCGAGCGCAACGCGCGGTCGAAGTACTTCGAGGGCACGAAGATCAAGTACGTCCAGTTCGGCGGCGGGACGCCGTCGGCGCTGGAGCAGGAATCCATGAGCACCATTCTCGAAGCGGTGCACCGCGAGTTCGACCTCAGCGAGGTCAGCGGCATATCCCTGGAGGGCAGCCCGCTCGGCCTCTGCCAGGACGGCTACATCGAGATGCTCAAGTCGCTCGGGATCACCCGTATCTCGTTCGGCGTGCAGACGCTCGACGAGGACATCAGGCGGAAGCTGACCATCAAGGCCACAGTCGACCAGGTCCATCAGACCGCCGAGAACATCCGCAAGGCGGGGATCCGCACCTTCGCCCTGGACCTCATGTACAACCTGCCCGGCCAGACGGAGGAGGTCCTCGCCCGGGACGTCGAGGGGATCTGTGCCGAGCTGCGGCCCAGCTTCGTCCAGACGTACCGCTTCAACCAGTGGGAAGGGACGCGCCTCGACCAGCAGATCCGCTCCGGCAAGGCGGGCGACGTCAAGCCGTCGGGAAGCATCGAGCGGACCCAGTACCGCCAGATCAAGGAGAGTCTCGCCGCCTACGGCTACGACAAGCAGCTCCTGATCAACTTCTTCACGCACCTCGACGACCCCGGCGAGATCGGGCTGGACCACGCCTGCGGCGGGAACGGCTACCGGGCGAGCTACACCCTGGGCATCGGGCCGGCGGCCGAGAACTACATGGGTGAACGCAGCTACCGGAACCACACCAGCGTGGACCGCTGGATGCAGGACGTCGAGGCCGGCATCCTCCCCATCGAGCAGGGGCGCATCTGCAGCGAGGACGAGGTCGAGAACCGCGTCATGGTCTTCTTCCCCGTGTTCGGCAGCGTCCGCAAGGCGGATGTCGCCAATCTGGAGAAGTACCGCCGGGAGATCGACTGGATGGTCGAGCGCGGCTACGCCGTCGAGACCGACGAGGAGATCAGCCTGACCGAGGTCGGGCGGGAGAACGCGGGCAACATCGCCTTCCTCTTCTACTCCGACGAGGAGAAGGCACGGGCGCGCCGCACGATGTACCTCTCGCTGAAGAACAAGCGCAACCCGTTCCACCAGGACGAGATGAACATCCCGCGGACCCCGGTCTTCCTGCAGACCCGGAAGGCGGAACCGGCTGAGGCGCCCGCGGCCGAGAAGCCCGCGACGCCGGAGAGGAGCTGAGTTGAGCACGGCCGGCGAGAAGACCCGCGGGGACATCGAGGAAGATCTGCGCAAGATCATCGCCGAGATCTTCCCGAACCGTCAGGTCGATCTGACCTCCGCGACACCCCTGTTCAACGGGGGGCTCTCACTGAACTCGACCCAGATGATCGAACTCACCCTGGCCTTCGAGACCTTCTACGACATCGAACTCGAACCGGAGTTGCTGACCGTGGAGAACTTCGCCACCCTGGGCTCGTTGGCCGAGCTGCTGGAGGATCAGCTGGGCGACGAGATGTACACGGTCTGACGGCGCCATGACCTTCGAAGCAGACGCACACGACGCTCACGACGGACGCGACGTGCGGATCGTGCTGATCCACGGGAACGCCGGAGCGACCATCGACGGGATCTGGTTCCCCTATCTCAAGAGGGAGCTCGAGAGCCGCGGCCACCACGTGGTGGCCAAGACCTTTCCGGATCCGATCAAAGGGCGTATGCGGTACTGGCTGCCGTTCCTCACGGACGTGATCTGCCCGGACGAAAGGACCGTCATCGTCGGGCACTCCTCCGGGGCGCTGGCGGCGTTCCGCTATGCCGAGTCGGCGCCCCTGCTCGGCACCTTCGCCATCGCCGGGCACCACACCGACTGCGGTTTCGAGCTGGAACGCCGCAGCGGATTCTTCGACAGCCCGTGGGACTGGGACGTCATCAAGCGGAATCAGCGATTCATCGTCCAGTTCCACTCGAAGGACGACCCATGGGTCCCGGTGGAGGTCGCCGAGGAGCTCCACCGGCTCACCGACAGCCGGTTCACCCTCATGGAGGGAATGGGGCACTTCGGTTCCTACGACCAGCAGATGGAGACCTTCCCCGAGCTCCTGGAGGCGGTGTGCCACGAACTCGACGGGCCACGGGGTCGGGAAGGAGGCCGATGACCGACGCGACTCCCCGGTCCCCCCGGCTGGTGGACGAGGTCCTCGAACGGCGCCACGACAGTGACGCCGTGGCCGTGGTCGACCTGGCCACCGGTGAACAGGTCTCGTACCGGACCCTGGCCAGGCGGACCCAGACCCTGACGGACCTCCTGGCTCGTCAGGGGGTCGGCAGACACGGGACCGTGGCCATGGTCATGGACAAGTCCGTCGACTCCGTGGTGTGCATGTGGGCCGCTCTCCGGCTCGGCGCCCGGTACGTACCCATCGACGAGTCGCTGCCGCCGGCCCGGGTCGCGCTGCTGCTCGGCACGTGCCGTCCGGCAGCGACCGTGGTCCACCCCCGCCACCTCGGCCTGATCGCCGGCGCACCCGCCGGCACGGTGGTGACCGCTCTGCGGGACGCCCCGGAGGACGCGGTCGGCGAGCTCTGGGACCCCGAGGCCGAAACCGACCACGTCCGGCCGGCGGACGGCGATCGCCACCCGGACGACCACGCGTACGTCATCTTCACCTCGGGCTCGACCGGCGGTCCCAAAGGCGTCGTCATCAGCCACCGCAGCGTGTGCGCACTGCTCGCAGGCGTACAAGAGGTGGTCGGTTTCGACGAGGGCATGCGCTACCTGAACGTGGCGCCGCTCTTCTTCGACGCGTCGGTCGTCGACCTCTACTCGACGTTCCTCGTCGGGGGCAGCGTGCACCTGCTGCCACGCCTCACGATGCCGACCCAGATCACCCGGGCCTGCGAGGAACGGCGGATCAGCGACACCCTGCTGGTGCCCTCGGTCATCCGGATGCTCGTCGGGCGGTTCAGCGACATCGACCGCCGCGACCTGAGCGCGCTGCGGCGCGTGTGGTTCGGAGGCGAGTCGTGCCCGGTCTCGCTGCTCCGGGCCCTGGACAAGAAGCTGCCGGGGCTCACCTTCGTCCACGGCTACGGACCGACCGAGACCACGCACAGTGCGACGCTCTACCTCACCGACGACCTCGCGTCCCACGACGAGGAGTTCCTGCCCATCGGCACGCCCCTTCCGGCCGTCGACGTCCTGGTCGTGGACGACCGTCTGAGCCCCGTCCCCGAGGGCGAGGTGGGCGAGCTGCTCATCGGGGGAGCACAGGTGATGGAGGGGTACTGCGGCGACGCGGCACGGACCGAGCAGGTGCTGGTGACGATACCGGGCGCGACCGGAGGCCCGTACTACCGCTCGGGCGACCTGGTACGCGGCCGGAGCGACGGCCGGCTCATGTTCGTGGGCCGGCGCGACGACGCCCTGAAGATCAACGGAAACCTGGTCCATCTCTCCGAGGTCGAGGCGGCGGCACTGTCCGTCGCGTGGGTGACGGACTGCTGCGCGGTGCCGACCGAGCACCCCATCACCGGCAAGGCCATCACCCTGTTCGTGCTCGGCGGGTCCGGCAGGGGACCGGAACTGCTGAGCGCGCTGGCCGAGGTGCTGCCCCCGTACATGCTCCCTTCGGAGGTCGTCGTGATGTCCGGGGGAGAGGTGGGCCTGACTCCCTCGGGCAAGCTCGACCGGAAGCGCCTGCGCGCACGGGTGGAAGGACAGCGCCGTAGTGATCGATGACGAGGTCTCCCTGTTCTCCCGGCACGGCGTGCTGACCGTCGTTCCCCGTTCGGCGTCCGGGCAGTGTCTGGGCGCCGAACCGGCCAAGCTGCTCCAGCACGGCGTCGACGCGTTCCTTCCCGCACCCGGCGCCGTCGACCGGCTGGTCGACGCGTTCACCCGCGAAGGCCTGCTCGTCGAGGCGCACACCGAGGTCGGTCTCACGGTCAGTGGCGAGCACACTCTGCTCGCCGAGGTCTTCGGCCATTCCGTCGCACCGGTACGCAACAAGTACATCAGGGAGTCGCAACGGTACGACCTGATCGCGCGGGGCCCGCTGCGCTCCCGGGTGTGCCCGGAACTGATCGCGGAGGTCTCACCGCCGCGCTCGGGCTTCGAGCTGGCCGCGACCCCGACCCCTACCGCGAGCGCTGTGGCACCGGAGCTCGACGCGGGGCACTATCTCCGGCTGCCCGACGACGTGGTGCGCCTGTCGGGGGCGGATCGTCTGCACGCCGCCGGGATCCGAGGCGAGGGCGTGAAGGTGGTGATGGTCGACACGGGACTGTACGACCACCCGCACCACCGGAGCCACGCGTACGCGACGACGGTGGTCCCCGCCCTGTCGCTGCTCGACCCCGGGGCCGACGAACGGGGACACGGCACGGCCATGTCGGCACTGCTGCTGGCCGTCGCACCGCGCGTCGACCTCACCCTGGTCAAGATGGCCAACGAGGGATTCTCCTTCCCCGTCGCCGCGTTCCAGCGAGCCGTGCGGCTCGGGCCCGATGTCATTTCCTGCAGCTGGGGCACGATGCGGTCCGAACCCCACCTCCATCTCGAGGTGGCGAACGCCCTGCGCCGTGGCATCACCGTGCTCTTCGCCGCCGGGAACGGCTCGACCGACCGGCCCACCGCGATGTTCCAGTCCGTCGCCACGCCCGGCGCCCTCACCGTCGGCGGGGTCCACGTGGGCCCGCACGGCGAGCTCAGGGCGTCCGACCTCGCCTCCAGCTACCGGTCGGCCGTCTTCCCCGGCCGGGCGGTTCCCGATGTGTCCGGCCCGTGCGGCATGCTCCCCCATGGCAACTACATCGTGTTCCCGACCCAACCCGGCTGCCTGTTCGACCGGAGGAACAGCAGCTACGACGGCACCGCACCCGACGACGGCTGGCTGGTGTCGAGCGGAACATCGGGCGCGACGGCCTACGCCGCCGGAGTGGTGGCCCTGGCCGTCCAGCAGGGCGTGGGCAGAGGCGCGTCGATCGAACCGGCCCTGCTGGCCGCGAGCTGCGTGCCGGTGAGGGAAGGCCGTTCCCTCACCGGAGACGAGTGCGGCGGTACGAGCCCGAACCCGGCGGTCGGCCACGGTCTGCTCACGGCCAGGACCTAGAACTCCGCTCGGCTCCATGCCGTGACGGTCACCTCGTCGCCGACGGACATCTTTCCGGGGCTGAGGACGGCGAACTTCGAACCGAACGCGATGCCGCCTTCGGCGGCTCGCCGGTAGGTGGCCAGCGTGCGCAAGGGTTCCGGGCCGTCTCTTGTGCCCGACTCCTGGTCGACCATGGTGACGGCGCAGCGGATCGCCGGCTTGGCGTAGCCGAGTTCGGCCGCACCGATGGTGAGGCGGTGGGCGCTGTCCTCGGTGTGCGGATCGTCCCAGCCGTCGACGACGATGTTGGCGCGAAAGCGGTTCGCGGGGACGGGCGGGGCGCCGCGGGCGGCCAGTCTTGAGTCGAGCAGGTCCAAGGTGGCGCGGGAGACGACATGGAGCGGGCAGCTGTCGGCGTAGCCGGAGGTCCCGGGGGTCCTGCCGTCGGTCACACGGTCGTGTTCCGGGGGCACGCGCACCAGGCGGCTGGGCGTACGGAGTACGTCCGAGAACCACGCAGCCGAAAGGTCGCCCTGGTCGATGCCCCGGTACGGGTCGCCGAACAGGTCCACCGCCCGGCGGGCACCCGAGGTGTCCACGTCGATCGTGAGCGGTTCGGTGCCGGGGGAGTGGAGGGTGAGCCGTCGCCCGTCCGGGTCGAGGGCGGGCCGGATCAGGGCCAGGCGGGGGTCGCGGCGCTGGGTGCGGAACACGCCCTGCTCGCTGACGACCATGAAGCTGCGGTCGTGGGCGAGGCCGGCGGGCGTCAGCAGGGTCTCGGACACCGACGTACCGGCGCAGCCCTTGACGGGGTAGTACGACAACTCGACGACGCGGGCCATCGGGCGGGGCCCCGCGTCAGTCGGTGACAAGGGCGAGGGTGAAGCCGTCGTGGCCCTTGGCGCCGACGGTCTGCACCGTGGTGGCGGTCAGCCGCGGGTGAGCGGCGATGAGTTCGGTGAAGCGGCGCACGCCCTGGACCCGGGGATCGCTGCTGTTCGGGTCGGTGACAGCGCCGTCGCGGACGACGTTGTCGCCGACGATGACGCTGCCGGGGCGGGTCAGCTTCAGGGCCCACTCCAGGTAGTCGGGGTTGGAGGGCTTGTCCGCGTCGATGAAGACGAGGTCGAACGGACCCACGCCCTCCTCCGCGATCCGGGGCAGCGAGTCGACGGCCTTGCCGACCCGGACGTCGACGACGTGCTCAAGTCCGGCGCGCGCGATGTTGGCAGCGGCCACGGTGGCGTACTCCTCATCGGCCTCCAGGGTCACCAGGCGGCCGCCTTCCGGGAGGGCCCGGGCGAGCCAGATGGTGCTGTAGCCGCCGAGGGTGCCGATCTCCAGGATCGTGCGGGCGTTTCGGAGCCGGGCGATCAGGTGCAGTAACTTGCCCTGATTGGGGGCGACCTGATGCGACGGGAGTCCGGCCGCGTCACTCTCCCTGGCGGCTGCGAGCAGGGGGCCGTCCTCCTGCACGAGGAGCTCGTTGAAGTAGTCGTCGACCGCTGTCCAGAGGGGCAGGGACACAGTGGGATTCCTTCCGACGCTCATTGAGTTCCGAGAGGGAACCTACTAGGGGCTGTCGGTGGGCAGTCAACGGCTTTCTGGTGCGGAACGATGGGTGCGTGGCGCGCGTGGCCGACGACACCCGCGGAATCGCGCAGGCCGCGGCGGTCGCCGGTGCTTTCCGTTCGCCGACGTCAGGCGTTGAGCGCCGTCGCCAGCTGGGCGCGGGAACGGACGTCCAGCTTCTGGTAGATGCGGGTCAGCCGGGCCTCGACCGTCTTCACGCTGAGGTACAGCTTGGCCGCCGCCTCCTGGTTGCTGGCCCCTTGGCCGACCAGGCGCGCGAGGCGCAGCTCCGCCTCGGTGAGCTGGGCGAGGGCGGCGCCGCCACGGGCCGGGGCGGGATCGGCCGCGGCGGGCGGGGCCTCCGTGACGAGGCCCAGCCAGGGGGCGGCCCCTGCCTGTTCGAAGACCGCGGCCGCGGAGCTCAGGGCCTGCTGAGCGGCCGAACGTCTGCGGCGGCGGCGTTCCACGCGGGCGAGCGCGATGAGGGCGCGCCCGTGTTCCAGGGGCAGGCCCGCGTCGGCGAACCGCCCGGCGGTCCGGGTCAGCAGCTCCGCCGCCTCCCCGGGCCGTCCTTGCGCCGCCAGATACAGGGCGTGCGCCCGGTCGCAGCCGAGCAGCACGGTCGTACGGCCGAGGCGCTCCGCGACCGGACGCACCTCGGCGAGCAGGGCCGTGGCCTCCTCCGGGGCGTCGTTCGCGAGCAGCGCCTCGGCGAGCTCCTCGTGCCAGCGCAGCATGGACGGGTCGACGGCCGACTGCGCCTCCTCCCCGGTCCGTACCCGGCGCAGGGTCTCCAGCGCGTTCGCCACGTCTCCCGTGAGCAGTTGGACCCGGCCGAGCGCGTACAGACTGCGGGAGAGGAAGACGCGGTCGCCCTCCTCCTCGGAGGCCTGCGCGCTGCGCCGGGCGTAGCTCGCCGCCCGCGCGAAACTGCCGCCCGCGGTCTCCGCGAGCGCCAGCGCGTACCAGGCGGGCCCGGGGGAGAGGCCGGCCTCCAGCGTCAGGGCGAGCGACCGTCCGGCGTGGTCGAGCGCCACGGCGCACTGGCCCTGCCGGCCGTCTATCTCGGCGAGGGTGCGGTACAGCTCGATCGCGTCCTCGACCGTGCCGCGCCGCTCCACCAGCGGCAACAGGGCGCTGAGCTGGTCGCGGGCGTCGGTGAGCCGGTCGTCGAACAGGGCGTGACGGATCGTCAGGATCTGTGCGGCGTTGCGGATGCCGAGTGGCCGCTCGGCCATCTCCAGGGCGCGGGCCTCGGTCAGCACCCGCTCCGCATCGGGCGAACCGAGCACGCGGTCCATCCGCGCCTGGACGGTCAGCGCCCTGGCTGCCGTCATCCGGTCGCCCACGGAGGCGGCGAGCGCGGCGGACGCGACGGCGGCGGCCCGGGACCGTTTCGGATCGCCGTCGGCCAGCACGTACTTGACCGCCAGCCGCAGCTGTACGGCCGCCCGCAGCGCCGTGTGGCCCTCGGAGTCCTCCATCGCGTGGACGTAGCTCTCGTCGAGGCCGGTCAGCCCCTGCCCGGCGGTGTCCAGCACCGCGAGCCGGGCCCGGACCCGGTCGGCCGGGGAGGCGTCCCGGGCCAGCAGATCGGTGGCGGCGCGCATCGCGAGGTCGGCGCGGGCCGCGCGGGCGGCCTCCTCGGCGGCCTCGACCAGCCGGGCGATGCGCCGGTCGCCGTGCCGGCCGGGGGTGGACTCGGCGGCCAGCAGGGCGAGTTCGGCGGCCAGGGTGCTGTTCCCGCGGCGCCGCGCGGCTTCGGCGGCCGCCGTGACCTCGGCGGCCAGCTCCTCGTCGGGGACGTCCGTGGCCAGCGCGCGGTGGCGGACCTCTTCGACGGGGTCGTCCACGACCCGTGCGAGCGCCACGTGCCCCTCGCTGCGCGCGGTCCAGCACGCGTCGTGCACCAGCGTCGACGGCAGCACACCGGCCGTGAAGGCCACCGTGCCGTCCTCGGTGAGCGAGATCAGCCCCGCCCGCTCGGCGGCGGCGAGCTCCGCCTCCGCGGTGGGGCGGCCCGCACGGCGGATCAGCGACGCGGTCGGCCGCAGCGCCAGCGCGGCCAGCAGCAGCGTTCCGCGTACGTCGGGGGCGACCGCGCCGAGCAGCTGGCGGGCGACGTCCCTGGCGCGGCCCGACAGGGACAGCGCCTCGGCGTGGTGCACGGGGGTCCGCGCGTCGGCGATCGACCGGCCGACGGCGAGCGCGAGCCGCGGGTTGCCGCCGCTGGCCTTGTGGATACGTCCGGCCATCCGGGACGGGAGCCGGTGGTGGATGAGGAGCTCGGCGACCTCGTCGGCGTGCAGCGGCGCCACGTTCAGCACGTCCGCCTCGGACGGCACCCACAGGGGCTCCGGGGCGGCCGGGTCCGGGGTCTCGACCGCGATGACCCGCAGGTTCTCCGGGGCCAGGTGCAGGGCGAAGCGCAGCAGTCCGGCGCTGTCGTCGTCGATGAGCTGCACGCCGTCGACGACGAGCAGAACGGGGCCGCGCGCGGCGACGGCACGCAGGATCCGGGCGAGGCCGAGCCGCAGGGCGATGGGGTCCCATCCGTGTTCCGGTACGGGCGCCTCCCGGCACAGCATGGCGACGGCGGCGCGCTGCGGACCGGGGAGCGCGTCGAGAACGCTGTACGGGGCGGGGCCGCCGGGAGCGTCATCCTGTGCAGCGGGGTCGCCGGGGCTCGGCTGCGGCGTGCCGCGGTCGCGAGGGGCACCGGGGGCACCGGAGTCGCCGGGGTGGGCCTGGCCGCTGTGCGCGGCACCTTCGGGCTCGCCGACGTCGCGCACGGGGGAGTCGTGGGGACCGGCCGCGGTGCGGGCGGGGCCGCCGGGAGCCAACCGTTCGCCCTGCGCGGCGGCCCGGGGCCATGACACCAGGGCCGAGATCGAGGCGACCAGCGCGGCCGCCGCCGCGCCCGGGATGGTGCGGTCGGCGGGGAGGACGGTGAGCCGGAGGACGGTGTCGCCGCGGGACTCGGCCTGGGCGGCGGCGGCGAGGGCGACCTCGGTCTTGCCGATGCCGACGGGGCCGGTGAGCAGGGCGCGGCCTCGGGTGTGCAGGACTCGTTCGAGCCGGCTGATGAGCTCGGCCCGGCCGACCGGCCCAGGGGAGTACGCCGCGGATGTCACGTACCCACCACCACCTTCCGGCGTGCGCGGGCCCCCTGCCCGTTCGAGCAGAGGATACGAAGCCACTCGGCGCGGTCCAGGTACCGCGTCCAGGATACGGACAGGTCTGGACCTGGACCGCCGACGGGGCGCGCCCGTGGCATATGCCATGAACGCGCCCCTGACCAGCGGTAATACCAGCTTGACGGCCGTCTCAGAAGGTGAGACTCCAGGAGTTGATGTAGCCGGTGTCACCCGAGGCCACGTCGCGGACCTGAAGCTTCCACGTTCCGTTGGCGACCTCGCTCGACGCGTCGACCGTGTACGTCGCGAGGACGTTGTCGGCGCTGTCCGAGCCGGAGGACGCCTTGAGGTTGCGTACGGTGCCGTCCGGGGCGATCAGGTCGATGACGAGGTCACCGCGCCAGGTGTGCTTGATGTCCACGTCGACCTTGAGGGCGGCGGGGGCGTTGCCGGTGCGGCCGGTGACGGCGATCGAGGACGAAACGGTGGTGTTGTCCCTGATCGTGACGTCGGTCCCGTTCGTGAACGTCGTCCCCCCCGGGGTGGTGCCGGTGACGGCGTTCACGGTCTTCGCCGCATCGGCGATACCCGCGCCGCAGCCGCCGGAGCAGGTGCCGGGCAGCGGACGGGCGTTGGTCTTGATCGCGGACTCGATCTCGGCCGGGGTCAGCGCGGGCTTGGCGGACTCCAGCAGCGCGGCGAGGCCGGCGATGTGCGGGGCGGCCATCGAAGTGCCCTGGTAGGGCTGGTAGTTCTCGGCCGACTGCACGGTGGCGCCGGAGTTCAGCGTGGAGAGGATGCCGTTCTCGGGCGTGGTGACGGTGCCGGGCGTGTCCGTGCCGCGACGGGTCTCGCCGCCGGGCGCGGCGACATCGACGATGCTGCCGTAGTTCGAGTAGAAGGAACGGTTCCCCTCACGGCTCGACGACGCCACGTTGATGATGTTGGCGCAGTTGGCGGGAGTGAACCCGGACGCGTTGGCGTTGCTGTTGCCCGCCGCGACGACCACGGTCGTGCCGCGCGACACGGCGCCGTTGATGGCGTTCTGGTACACGCTCGGGCAGGTGGAGCTCGCGCCGCCCAGGCTCAGGTTGATGACCTTCGCCGGGGTCGCGTTCGCCGGGACGCCCGGAACGCTGCCGCCGGACGCCCAGGTGATCGCGTCGGCGATGTCCGCGGACGAACCGCCGCACTTGCCGAGCACGCGCACCGGCTGGATCTTCGCACCGTACGCGATGCCGGCGACGCCCTTGCTGTTGTGGGTCGTCGCGGCGATCGTGCCCGCCACGTGCGTGCCGTGCCAGGAGGAGTCACCCGCGGTGGAACCGGGGCCGCACTCGCCGTCGGTGGCGTTCCAGTCGCCCTCGTCCTTGGCGTCGGCGTCGCGGCCGTTGCCGTCGCGGGCGTCGGCGGACGTCGAGATGAAGTCGTAGCCGGAGACGACGTTTCCGGCCAGGTCCGTGTGGGCGGCGTACCCGGTGTCGATGACGGCGACCGTCACACCGCTGCCGGTGGTCTTGTCCCAGGCGCCCGGGACGTTCATCCCGCCGGTGGCCTCGAACAGGTCCCACTGCTTGGTGTACTCGGTGTCGTTCGGGGTGACCGCCATCGCGTAGGCGCGGATGTCGGGCTCGACGGACGCCACCGACGGGTCGGCGCGGAAGGCGGCCATGACCTCGGTGACGTCCTTCTTGGACGCCGCGTCGCCCAGGTCGACCAGGGCGGCGCCGCCGGCGAGCCGGCGCTCGAAGAGGAGGCTCTCGCCCGTCTCGGCGCCCTTGGCCTTGGCGTCGCCCGCGGCGGCCGCGTTGGAACTGGCCTCGGCCGTCTTGGACTTGTAGGTGACGATGACCTTCTCGACCGGCGCGGTGGGCAGCGCGTTCATGGACTGCGCGGCCGGGGCGGGGGTCGGGGAGGGGTTCGCCGGGGCGGCGGCGAGCGCCACGGCGGATGTGGCTGCGACGCCGAGGATCGTGGCGGTCGCGGCCACGACGGATATGAGTCTCCGTCCGGAACCGTTCAAGGTGGTTGATCCCTTTCAACTGATGTGGGGGTCCGGCGGCAGCGCGCGGGAACCGCGGTCGCGATGTGGGGTGTCGCGACCGCGGTTCCCCGGGCCGGGTGTGCCCGTGCGCCGCCCCCGGCTGACGGCCCCTGGTCAAGGGCCGTCACCGGACGAAATCCAGCGTTTACATGCACCTGACAGCTACAGGCCGGAGGCTGGAATTCGCCGGTGCGGCAGACAGTAGGGAACGCGGAGATGAACCCGATACGGGGAAAACCCTTGTCGCCCCCCGCGTCGGGAGGCGAGGGGCGACAAGGGGACGGGCGAGGGGGCCGGCGCGGCCGCGGGTGACCGCGGGTAGTACGCGGAGGAGGAGCTTACCGTCACACGCGTGTGACCCTGCGTGGCGACGTTGCGCCATCGACGGCCCTCACGCCGGGAGGAGTGGGAAAATAGAAGCGAATTCCCAACCCCGACTCAGGGAGGCCGGGATGGATGTCCTGGTGCTCGTCGGACGCATCCTCTTCGCCCTGGTGTTCCTCGTCTCGGCCGTGGGGCACCTCACCCAGCGCGAGGCGATGGGCGGGTACGCCGCGTCCAAGGGCGTCCCCGCACCGGTCCTGGCGACCGTCTTCAGCGGACTGCTGCTCCTGGTGGGAGGGCTCAGCGTGGCGCTCGGAGTCTGGGCGGACGTGGGCGCCCTGCTGCTGGCCGTCTTCTGCTTCCCGACCGCGATCGTCATGCACGACTTCTGGAAGGTGGGCGAACCCCAGACCCGTCAGACGGAACAGGTGATGTTCCTGAAGGACCTGGCGCTGGGCGGAGCCGCGCTCGCCCTGTTCGCGTTCTTCGCGTACGTGGGCGACGACCTCGGCCTGACGATAACCGGCCCGCTCTTCACCATCAGCTGAGCCGCGTCGACCGTGTCGGCTGTGTCGCGTGGGCCGAGCCCGTGGGCTGAACCGCATCGGCCGAGTTGCGTGGGCCGAGCCGCGTCGGCTGCGTCGCGTCGGCCGACACGACACGCGCCGAGCCGTGTCGGCTGTGTCGCGTGGGCCGAGCCCCGCGGGCCGAGCCGCATCGGCCGGTCGTGGCCGAATCGCGTCAGCCGACGCGCGGGTCCCCGGCCTCCAGCAGGACGTCCCCGGCGTCCGTGCGGTAGTACAGCACCGACCGCCCGGCCCGACGCCGCTCGATCAGCCCCGCGTCGTACAGCACCTTGAGGTGGCGTCCCACCGAGCCCAGCCCCTGGCCGGTCAGCGCCACCAGCTGTGTCGTGCTCTTCGGAGTGCCGAGCAGGACGAGGACGCCCGCCCGCGCGGGCCCGAGCAGCCGCCCCAGGGACTCGGGCACCGACGTCCGGTCCGCGTCGGCCAGCGTGCCCGAGCAGGGGAACACCACGGCATAGCGGTGCGGGGCGTCCCAGGAGACCCAGCCGGTGCCCGGGGTGACCGGGACGAACAGCAGCCGCGCCCCCGCCGAGATCTCCCGGGGCGGATGGTCGTAGGTGTTGATCTGGAGCCGGCTGCCGCCCAGCCAGCGCAGCTTTCCCGGCCGGAGGGTCTCCAGCGCCGCCGCCCAGCCGCCCCGGCTCAACTGCTCCGTCCGCGCGAGGACATCGGCCTCGATGATCCGCCGCCGCCGGGGCCAGTACGGCAGCACCGTCTGTCCCCACACCCACTCCAGCAGACCGGCCGCCCGCTCCGGCAGATCGGACCGGTCGCGCAGCGCGGCGGGCAGCGGACCGCCGAGCGCCACCTCCACATCGGCGCGCGCCGCCTCGGCGGGGGTGTCCCGTATCCGCGCCAGCTCGTCATCGAACGCCGGATCGCCCTCGCCCGACGGCGTCGGGGTCAGGAAGTCCGCGTTCCAGCGCGGCGCGAGAGCGGACCGTATGAGCAGCGCCGTCAGCGGATCGGCGGCCAGCCGCGCCCGGTAGGCGGGCAGATGGGCGTCGAGCCACGCGCGCTCACCGGGATGCCCGGCCGCGCCCCGCTCCAGCGCCTTCAGACTGGCGATCGCCTCGGCCAGCGGCGACACCACGAACCGGCTGCCCGCGAGGGTGTCCGCGCCGACCTGCCACCACCCCATGGTTTCGCCTCCCCGCGAAACAGTAACGCCCGCGCGGCATCGCCCCCGAGCCTCTCGCCATGCGCACCTACCGAGAACTGTTCCAGGCGCCGGAGTTCACCCCGCTCTTCCTGAACACCACCGTGCAGATCGCCGCCTCGACCGTGAGCGGGCTGGCCATGGGCAGCCTGATCTACGCCTCCACCGGCTCCCCGCTGCTCTCGGCCCTCGCCATGTTCGGGCCGTCCCTCGCCCAGGTGATCGGCGCGGCGACCCTGCTGTCGGCGGCCGACCGGGTTCCGCCGCGCGCCGCGCTGACCGCAATGGCACTGCTGTTCGGCCTCGGCACCGCCGCCCTGGCCCTCCCCGGCCTGCCGGTCTGGGCGGCCTTCGCGATCCTCCTCGGCCTGGGATCGGTCGCCGCCGTGGGCGGGGGAGTGCGCGGCGGACTCCTGAACGAGATCCTCACGACCGACGGCTATCTGCTCGGCCGCTCCGTCCTCAACATGGCCGTCGGCACCATGCAGATCTGCGGATTCGCGATCGGCGGTGTGCTCGTGACCCAGCTCTCGCCGCGCGGCACCCTGCTCACCGCCGCCGTTCTGTACGGCGCCGCCGCGGCGATCGCCCGGTTCGGCCTCGGCCGGCGGGCGCCGCGCGGCACCGGACGGCCCTCCGTCGCCGAGACCTGGCGGAACAACGCCCTGCTCTGGTCGTCCGGGCCACGGCGCTACGTCTATCTCGCCCTGTGGGTCCCCAACGGCCTGATCGTCGGCTGCGAGGCCCTCTTCATCCCGTACGCGCCGACGCACGCCGGGCTCCTCCTGGCGTTCGCCGCGTTCGGCATGCTGATCGGCGACACGGCGGTCGGGCGGTTCGTCCCGCAGCGGTGGCGGGCGCGGATCGGCGCACCGCTGAGGCTGCTGCTCGCCGTTCCGTACCTGCTCTTCGCCCTGCGGCCGGGGCTGCCGCTGGCCGTGGCGGCCGTGGTGCTCGCCTCGGTGGGATACGCGGCGAGCCTGCTGCTCCAGGAACGGCTGATGGCGCTCACCCCGGACGAGTTGAGCGGGCACGCGCTCGGGCTGCACGGCTCCGGCATGCTCGCGATGCAGGGCGTCGGCGCCGCCCTCGCGGGCGGTCTCGCCCAGTACACGTCGCCCGCGACGGCGATGGCCGTGATGGCGGCGGCGTCCGTCGCGGTCACGCTCGCACTGGCGCCGGGACTGCGTCCGGGGGCCGTCGCCGAGGCTCCCGTCGGCGCACCGGTCCGCTGAGCCGGGCGGCACGTATCGTTCCCGGCGGAGGTCGGCGGAGGTCGGCGGAGGTCGGCGGAGGTCGGCGGAGGTCGGCGGAGGTCGGCGGAGGTCGGCGGAGGTCGGCGGAGGCAGCAGGGGGTCAGGCCGCCCCCGGGCAGTCCGGGAGCTCCGGAAAGCGCAGCGGCTCCCCCGTCTCGACCAGGCTCTTCAGGCTGGACAGCAGCATCGGCCAGCGCGGTTTGACGATCTTGAGGAACTCGCCCTCCGGGTCCAGCCCGCCGTGCACCACGTTCAGATGCGTGACCTCACCCATCGGTTCGAGCTCGAAGGACACGACGGACATCCGGCCCCCGTTCGGATCCGGCTCGTCGGTCTGGTGCCAGTCGTAGACCAGGTGCTGCCCCGGCACCGCCTGCTGGACGCTGCCCTCGCCGTCCGGCGACCGGGTGGTCAGGGGCGAGCCCGCCTGCCAGTCGGTCTCGAACGTCATCCCGAAACGCCAGCGCGGAACCATCGCCGGATCGGTCAGCGCGGTCCACACCTCCCGGGGTGTGGCGCGCAGGTACAGGTCAAAGTCAAGACTCGTCATCGAGGCTCCAGCGGCGGCCGCGTTCGTCGGTGCCTCAGCGTGCCACGGCGAGCCGGGACGTATCCCGTCCCGGCGCGGGACATGCCGAAGTGATCACGCGTCCAGTCGGACGCGCCGGACGGGCCGCGCCCTTCCCCGGGGCGGCGGGCCTCGGGCACGATGGCCGGACGCCCCCCGCCCCGTACCTGACGCGCCAGTCCAGGAGGCACCGCGTGGAGCCGACCGACCACGACAGCTTCGCCGGCTCCGGCACCGCCGCCGGCGTCGCCCGATTCGCCGCTCTCGACGCGCTCCAGCGCGACCCCTACCCGCTGTACGCACGGGCCCGGGAGACCGAAGGGCTCCTGTACGTCCCCGAACTCGCCGCCTGGCTCGTCGCCCGTGACGAGGACGTACGCGAAGTGCTGCTGCGCGCGGACGACTTCTCGTCCGCGCAGGCGCTGCGGCCCGACGCCGTTCCGTCACCCGCCGCACTGGCCGTGCTCTCGCGCGGCTTCGGCCAACGCCCCACCGTCGTCTCCACGGACGGCGCCGCCCACCGGCGGCTGCGCGCCCCGCTCAACCGCGCGCTGTCCGCCGCCCGGATCGCCGCCCTCGTCCCGTACGCCGCCGAGTGCGCCGCGGCCCTCGTCGACGGCTTCGCCGCGGACGGCTCCACCGAGCTGATGGGGGCGTACGCCCGCAAGCTCCCCGGCGCGGTCATCGGGAAGCTGATCGGGCTCGACCCGCAGGACGTCCCGGCCGCCGTGCACGGCAGCCACCGCACCGAAGAGCTGCTGTTCCGCCCGCTGACGGAGGAGGAGCAGGTCGCCGCCGCGCACGACGTCGTCGCGCTGCAGCAGCTCCTCGACCACTACGTACGCGAGCGGCGCGCGGACCCCCGCGACGACCTCGTGTCCGGCCTCGTCGCCGCCCTGGCTCCCGGCACCGGCGAGCTCACGCTCGACCAGCGCCATGAACTCGTGTCCAACCTGCAGAACTTCCTCATCGCCGGGCACCTGACGACGAGCGCCCTCATCGGCACCACCCTGTTCCATCTGCTGAGCCACCGCTCCCAGTGGGAGCTCGTCCGCCGCAAGCCGGAGTTCGTCGCGGCGGCGGTCGAGGAGGCCGTCCGCTACGACACCGCGGTCCAGGGCTTCAGGCGCACCACCACCCGGCCCGTCACCGTCGCCGGCACCGAACTGCCCGCCGGGGCGACCGTCTTCGTCGCGTACGGATCGGCGGGCCGCGACGAGCGGCGCCACGAGCGGGCCGACGAGTTCGACATCACCCGCACGGCCCCGAGCAGGCACGTCTCCTTCGGACACGGACCCCATGGCTGCCCCGGCTCGCTGCTCGCCCGCGAGCAGCTCCGGCTGAGCGTCGAGCTGCTCGGCAGCAGGCTCCCGGAGCTGCGACTCGCCGACGACACGGACGGCGCGCGGACCATCATGCGCCCGACGCTGATCCACCGCTCGCCCGAGGCCCTCCACCTGGTGTGGTGATCCGGCGGGGCATATCCTCCGCCCATGCGCGTCGCCCTCTTCGTCACCTGCGTCAACGACGCCGTCTACCCGTCCACAGGCGTGGCCACCGTCCGCCTCCTGGAACGGCTGGGGGTGGAGGTCGACTTCCCCGCCGGGCAGACCTGCTGCGGACAGCCCCAGTTCAACACCGGCTACCGGCGCGAGGCCGAGCCCCTGGTGCGGCGCACGATCCGGGTCTTCGAGGGCTACGAGTACGTCGTCACCCCCTCCGGCTCGTGCGCCGCGATGGTCCGCCACCACTATCCGCGCCTGGGCGGCGCCCCGGCCGCCTCGCTGGCGTCGCGTACGTACGAACTGACGGAGTTCCTCGTCGACGTCCTTGGCGTCACCGACGTCGGCGCGTACTTTCCGCACAAGGTCACCTATCACCCGTCCTGCCACGGACTGAGGCTCCTCGGACTCGGGGAGCGGCCGCGCAGGCTCCTGGAGGCGGTCAAGGGCCTGGAGCTGCTGGAGCTGCCGGGCGCCGAGGAATGCTGCGGCTTCGGCGGCACCTTCGCCGTCAAGAACGCGGACGTGTCGACCGCCATGGGCCGGGACAAGGTACGCGGCGCGGTGTCGACCGGGGCCGAGGTGCTGTGCGGCGCCGACAACTCCTGCCTGATGCACATCGGCGGCATCCTGCGCCGTGAGGAAGCTCCCCTGCGCGCACTCCACATCGCCGAGATCCTCGGCAGCACCGAAGAGGAGCCCCTCGTATGAGCGGTACGTATCTCGGCATGCCGTCCTTCCCGGCGGCGGCGCGCGAGGCGGTGCACAACCCGACCCTGCGGGCCAATCTGCGGCATGCCACGCACACCATCCGCGACAAGCGGGCCAAGGCCGTGGCCGAACTCGACGACTGGGCGCTGCTGCGCGAGGCCGGAAAGCAGATCAAGGACCGCACGCTCCGTCATCTGGATGCGTATCTGCTGCAGTTGGAGGAGCGCGTCACGGCGGCGGGCGGCACCGTGCACTGGGCGGCCGACGCCGCCGAGGCCAACCGGATCGTCGCGGACCTGGTGAAGGCCACGGGAGAGCGCGAGGTCGTCAAGGTCAAGTCCATGGCCACCCAGGAGATCGGCCTCAACGAGGCCCTGGAGGCCGAGGGCATCGCCGCGTACGAGACCGACCTCGCCGAGCTCATCGTGCAGCTCGGCGAGGACCGGCCCTCCCACATCCTGGTCCCCGCCATCCACCGCAACCGCGGCGAGATCCGCGACATCTTCCGGGACCGGATGGGCGACTGGGGGCGGCCCGCGCCGGACGGGCTCACCGACACACCCGGCGACCTGGCGGAGGCGGCGCGCCTCCACCTCCGCGAGAAGTTCCTGCGGGCGAAAGTCGCCGTCTCCGGCGCCAACTTCATGGTTGCCGAGACCGGCACGCTCGTCGTCTTCGAGTCGGAGGGCAACGGCCGGATGTGCCTGACCCTGCCCGAGACGCTGATCTCCGTCGTCGGCATCGAGAAGGTCCTGCCCACCTGGCGCGACCTGGAGGTCTTCCTCCAGACCCTGCCGCGCTCCTCGACCGCCGAGCGGATGAACCCGTACACGACGATGTGGACGGGCACGACGGAGGACGACGGCCCGCGCGCCTTCCACCTCGTCCTCCTCGACAACGGCCGCACCCGCACCCTCGCCGACGAGACCGGCCGCCAGGCGCTGCGCTGCATCCGCTGCTCGGCCTGTCTGAACGTCTGCCCCGTGTACGAGCGGGCCGGCGGCCACGCCTACGGCTCCGTCTACCCCGGCCCGATCGGCGCGATCCTCACCCCCCAGCTGCGCGGCACGTCGAGCGAGATCGACGCGTCGCTGCCGTACGCCTCGTCGCTGTGCGGGGCCTGCTACGACGTGTGCCCGGTCGCCATCGACATCCCCGAGGTGCTGGTCCACCTCCGGGAGAAGGTCGCCGAGCGGGGCGGCAAGGGCCACCGCCTGGAGAAGGCCGCGATCAGGGCCGCGGGCTGGGTCCTGGACCACCCCGCGGCCCTCGCGGCGGGCGAACGCCTCGTGTCGAGGACCCGCCGGTTCCACCCGGCCGGCCTTCCCGGCGCGGGCGCCTGGACCGAGGGCCGGGACCTGCCCGCGTTCCCGCCGGAGCCCTTCCGCGACTGGTGGAAGAAGCACCACGCCCCCACCGGGTCCGCGCACCGGGACCCCGGGCCCGCGCGACCGGCCGCGGGCGCCGGGCCCGCAAGCGGCGCCACCGGGCCGGTCGTCGGTCCGGATGCCCTCGCGGCCGTCGAGGCGTCCGGCGACGTGCCGGGTGTGGGAGAGGGCGGCTCCGGGGCCGACGGCCTCGGGCACGTCCAGGCGTCCGGCGAGGCCGGCTCCGGGGCGGCCCCCGAGGCCGGTGGGCTCGGGCACGTCGATACGCCTGGTACCGCGAGCGCGACGGGTGCTGACCGGGTCGGTGCGGAGGGCGCCGGGGCCGGAGCCGGGGCAGCGGGAGCCCGGGAGCGGATCCTCGGGCGGGTGCGGGATGCCGTCGCCGGGGCGGCGCCCGTGCCCGAGGTGAGGCGGGACTACCGGGAGACGCACACGGCCGACGACCCGGCCGCGGTGCTCGACCTGCTGCACGAGAACCTCGCCGACTACCGGGCGATCGTGCACCGCACGGACGCCGCCGGGCTGCCGGGCCTGCTGGCGCGGCTGCTGGCCGGGCGCGGGGCGAGGAGCGTGCTCGTGCCGCCCGGTCTCCCGGCCGGCTGGCTGACGGAGGCGGACGTCACCCGGGTGGACGACCGCGCCGAGTCCACCGCCCACGAGCTCGACGCCGTCGACAGCGTGGTCACCGGATGCGCGATCGCCGTCGCCGAGACGGGCACGATCGTGCTGGACGGCGGCGCCGGTCAGGGCCGCCGCCGGATCAGTCTCATCCCGGACCATCACATCTGCGTGGTCCGGGCCCCGGAGCAGGTCGTCGCCTCGGTACCGCAGGCGCTGCCCCGGCTCGACCCGGCCCGCCCGCTCACCTGGATCTCCGGACCGTCCGCCACCAGCGACATCGAGCTCGACCGCGTGGAGGGCGTGCACGGCCCCCGGACGCTGGAGGTCGTCCTCGTCACCGGCTGACGCGCAGCCGCGGCGCCCGCTCCGCCGCGGACACCACCACCGTGTCGTCCCGCCGCAGCTCGTCGGCCAGCTCGTGCGCCCAGCGGGACAGCCCGCCGATGTCGACGGCGTACGGCGGCGCCGCGGCGTACGGAGCGATGGACCGGGCCCCGCGCGCCAGCAGCGCCGCGCCGCCCGTCGGATTGCCGCGGGCGGCGTGTGTCAGCCCCACCGCCAGCTGGGCGAGCCCCCGCCACAGCTCGCGCTCCTCGCGGGGCCCGGACTTCCAGGCGTCCTCCAGCACCTCGTGCGCGTGGAACGGCATCCCCGCGTCCAGCAGCCGCTGGGCCTCCACCAGGGTCTCCTCCGGCGTGCGGACCACGCCCTCCGGCTGCCGGGCCACGCCTTCCTCCCCGTACGGAAGGGGGCGGCCCAGCCCGTCACGGGGGCGCGCGCTGCGGGCCCTGCCCTCGGTGTCACGGTCCCTCGGCGTCCTGTTCACGCCCCGATTGTCACCCGCCCGACAGATGTCGGCAGAACGGTCGCGACGGGCCGCGCCCTTGGGGCGCGGGCCGGAGCGCGCCGCTGCCGAACGCGCCCGGTGGGCCCGCGCGTCCACCCTGCGCGCGGAGTGCGGTAATGTTCTCCTGCGCGCACAGCCGGGGGCCATCCCGACTGGATCGCGCACCGGGACGTGGCGCAGCTTGGTAGCGCACTTGACTGGGGGTCAAGGGGTCGCAGGTTCAAATCCTGTCGTCCCGACTCGAAAGAGTCGTACATCAGGAGCCGTTTTGGAGTGATCCGAAACGGCTCCTTGGTCGTTTTTGGGTACATGTGGGGGCCGGTGCCCCCCGAGGGTTGCCCCGGGCCGCCAAGTCGGCCTGTACTCACCTTGCTTATGGCCGGTTTTCGCCTTGCTTGTCGACGTTCGCCCCTGCCTTTATTTATTGGTTAGGCTAGGCTAACCTTCAGCCGTGCAAGCAGGTGAAGAGACATCCGCGGTCAGACATCCCCGCGGCCATGAACTGTCGGCCACGGGTGTCACCGTGGCGTACGAAGGTGTCGACGTCGTGCACGACGCGTCGTTGGCGCTGCGACCCGGTGAAGTGACCGTCCTGGTGGGCCCGAACGGCTCCGGGAAGTCGACACTTCTGCGTACGCTCTCGCGGCTGCAACAGCCCCGGACCGCCACGCTCGTCATCGACGGCGACACCGACGGGCTCGCGCTGTCCCCCCGTGAGTTCTCGCGCCGTGTGGCCCTGTTGACCCAGGGACGCCCCACGCCCAGCGGGCTGACCGTGCGGGACGTCGTCGAGTTCGGCCGCTACCCGTACCGCAGCCGCTGGGGCAAGGCGGACCCGGGCGGCCGGGCCGCGGTGGACCGGGCGCTCGCCCTGACGGGCGTCGCGGAGTTCGCCGAACGAGGCGCCGAGCACCTGTCCGGGGGACAGCTCCAGCGCGTATGGCTGGCCGGCTGCCTCGCCCAGGAGACGGGCGTGCTGCTCCTCGACGAACCGACGACCTACCTGGACCTGCGGTACCAGGTCGAACTCCTGGACCTCGTCCGCGACCTGGCGGACGACCACGGGATCGCCGTCGGCGTGGTCCTGCACGACCTCGACCAGGCCGCGGCCGTCGCCGACCGGATCGTCCTGCTCCACGCGGGACGGGTCGTCGCCGACGGCCTGCCCGAAGACGTCCTGACCGCACCGCGGCTGACCGACACGTACGGCATCCGCATCGAAGTCGACCCCGACCCCCTCACGGGCCGGCTGCGCACCCGCGCCATAGGCCGGCACCACACCCGAAGCGAAAGGCTCAGCACCACCTCATGAGACGCCTCCTCCTCACCGCGGCCGCCGCCACCGCCGCCCTCACCCTGACCGCCTGCGGCACCACCGAGCCCGCCGCCGACGACAAGACGAAGAAGACCGCCGAGCGCATCAGCCTCACCGACGCCTCCGGCGCGAAGGTCGAGCTCGACGGGCCCGCCAAGAAGGTCGTCGCCACCGAGTGGAACGTGGTCGAGAACCTGGTGTCGCTGGGCGTCGACCCCGTCGGCGTCAGCGACGTCAAGGGTTACAAGACCTGGGACACCGCCGTCCCGCTGAAGAACGAGCCCAAGGACATCGGCACGCGCGGCGAGCCGAGCATGGACACCATCGCGGGCCTGGCGCCGGACCTCATCGTCGCCACCACCGACCTGCCGCCGGCCGCCGTGAAGCAGCTGCGCAAGGTGGCCCCGGTCCTGGAGGTGCGGGCGGCCGACGCCAAGGACCCGATCGGGCAGATGACGAAGAACCTCGACCTGATCGCCCAGGCCACCGGCACCACGGGCGAGGCCGACAAGCTCAAGAAGCAGTTCGACGCGAAGCTCGCCGAGGGCAACAAGGCCCTCGCCGCCGCCGGTCTGGGCGGTACGAAGATTGCCTTCGCCGACGGCTACGTCGTCTCCAACCAGACCTCGATCCGGCCCTTCACCAGCGGCTCGCTCATCGGCGCCGTCAACGAGAAGCTCGGCCTGAAGAACGCCTGGACGGTCAAGGGCGACGAGGCCTACGGCCTGGGCACCACCGACGTCGAGGGCCTCACCAAGATCGGTGACGTGCAGTTCGCCTACATCGGCAACGCGAGCGACAAGAACAGCACGCCGTTCACCGGCGTCCTGGCCAAGGACAAGGTGTGGACCTCGCTGCCGTTCGTGAAGAAGGGCAACGTGCACCGGCTGCCCGACGGCATCTGGATGTTCGGTGGTCCCGGGTCGATGAACAAGTACGTCGACTCCCTCGTCGCCGCGCTGACGAAGTAACACCATGGCCGTCACCGCAACAACTCCCGCCACCCGTCCGTCGGCGGCCACGTCCCGGACGGGCGCGGCCGCGGTGACGGCCGCACTGGTCCTCCTCGTCGGGGTCCTCGCGATCGTCGACATCACCCAGGGCACGGCCGCGGTCGGCGCCGCCGAGGTGTGGAAGGCACTGACCGGCCGGGCCGACCCGGCCGACGCGTCCGTCGTCATCGCCTCCCGGCTGCCGAGGGCGGCCGCCGGGCTCCTCGTCGGCGCCGCACTGGGCATCGCCGGCGCCACCCTGCAAGCGGTCACCCGCAACATCGTCGCCTCGCCCGACACCCTCGCCGTCAACGCGGGTTCCTACCTGGCCCTCGGGCTCGCCGCCGTCACCGGAGTGTCGCTCCCGCTGCTGGCCTCCTCCGGAGTCGCGTTCGCCGGCGGCCTGCTCGCGGCGGGCGTCGTCCTCGGACTGTCCGGCCTCGGCGCGGGCACGGTCCGGCTGGTGCTCGCTGGTAGCGCCCTCACCCTCGGCCTCACCGCCGTCACCGAGGCGCTGCTGCTGCTCTTCCCCCGGCAGACCGCGGGCATCTACCAGTGGAACCAGGGCAGCATCGCCCAGAACGGATTCGACGGCGTGCTGCAGATGGCGCCGGTCGGCCTCGTCTGCCTCGTCGGGCTGCTCCTCGTCGCCCGCCGGGTCGATGCCCTGGCCCTCGGCGACGACGCGGCCCGCGGCCTCGGCGTCCCGGTGCGTGCCACCCGGGTCACGGCGGTGGTGCTCGCGGCGCTGCTCTCCGCCTCAGCCGTCACCCTCGCCGGACCGGTCGGCTTCGTCGGCCTGTGCGCCCCCGCGATCGTCCGCTTCCTCAGCCGCAGGTTCCACGGATTCGCCCGGTCACGGACCGCACTGCCGGTCGCGGCCCTGACCGGTGTCGCGCTGGTCCTCGGCTCCGACGTGCTCCTGCGGGCCGTCGTACCGGCCGATGTGGCCGTCGCCGTACCCACCGGCGTCGTCACCAGCGTGATCGGCGCTGTCTTCGTCATCGTGATGGCCGCCCGGGCCCGGGACACCGGCGCGACCGCCGCCCAGGACCGGCTGCGGATCAAGAGCCGGGCCGTGTTCCTGATCACCACGGTCGTCCTGACGGCCGTGCTGATCGGTGTGACGATCGCCGCCGTGCTCGTGGGCGACACCACGCTGCTGCTGGGCGACGTGGTCAACTGGCTGCAGGGCAACGCGGGCCGGGCCGTCACCTTCGTACTCGACACCCGGGTCCCCCGGGTGCTCGCCGCCCTGTGCGCGGGCGCGGCCCTCGCCCTGGCCGGCACGCTGGTGCAGGCCGTCACCCGCAACCCGCTGGCGGAGCCCGCCTACCTGGGTGTATCCGGCGGCGCCGGGCTGGGTGCCGTACTGCTCGTGACGACGGTGCCGCTGGCCGGGTCGTGGAGTGTGGCGGGCGCCGCCTTCGCGGGTGCCGCGCTCAGTGCCGTGCTCGTCTTCGGGCTCGCGGCGCGAGACGGATTCCAGCAGAACCGGCTCATCCTCGTCGGCTTCGGTGTCGCGTTCGGGGCGTCTGCCCTGATCAGCCTGCTGATCATCCTCACCGACCCGTTCAACGCGACGAAGGCCCTCACCTGGCTGTCGGGTTCCACCTACGGGCGGACCTTCGCCGACGTGGCGCCCCTCGCGGCGGTGCTCGCCGTGGGCGTGCTCATCGCCGTCCTGCGGCGGACCGAGCTCGACCTCGTGTCGCTCGACGAGGACACCCCGAGGCTCCTCGGGCTCGACCTGGGACGGGGGCGCCTGGGCTTCCTCGTACTGTGCGTCCTGCTCACCGGCGCCGCCGTGGCCGCCGCCGGCACGATCGGCTTCGTGGGACTCGTCGCCCCGCACGCCGCCCGTGCCCTGGTGGGCCGTCAGCACGCCCGGGTCGTGCCTGTGGCGGTGCTCCTCGGCGCCGCGCTCGTCTGCACCGCGGACCTGGTGGGCCGCACCGTGATCGCACCGGCCCAGCTCGGCGCCGGCATGATGACCGCCGTGATCGGCACCCCGTACTTCATCCATCTGCTCATCCGCAGCCGCCGGTAGAACGGGAATCCCACGCGCCGCCGTGAACGGCCGGCGACATGACGACGGGGACGGCCCCGCCCGCGTGCGGGCGGGGCCGTCGTCGTGCGCTACCGGCGCGGTGCCGGCGCCGGGGCGTAGCCGATGGCGCGGGTGGTGAAGGTGCCACGGCCCTGGGTCCGGCTGCGCAGCCGGGTCGCGTAGCCGAACAGCTCGGCCAGTGGCACGACCGCGGTGATCACCGCGGTGCCCTCCCCCAGCCTCCGGCCGGGGGGACCCCCATCTCGCTGCGCTCGCGAGGCCTGGCCCGAGACCCGGCCGCGGCGTGCCGCCAGGTCACCGAGCACCCCGCCCACGGCGTCGTCGGGCACGGTCACCGTGACCTCGACCACCGGCTCCAGCAGCGCCATCTCGCCCGTGCGCAGAGCCTCCCGGAGCGCGAGCCGGCCGGCGGTCCGGAACGCCATCTCCGAGGAGTCCTTCGAGTGGGTGGCCCCGTCGGTCAGGGTGACCCGCACCCCGGTCACCGGGTGACCGCCGAGCGGTCCTTCGGCCAGGGCGTCCCGGCACCCCGCCTCCACCGCCCGGACGTACTCCTGCGGTACGCGTCCGCCGACGACGGTCGAACGGAACGCGAAGCCCACCGCGCTGCCGCCCCCGTCGTCATCGGCGGCCTCCAACGGCTCCGTGTCGATGACGACATGGGCGAACTGCCCGGCGCCGCCGTCCTGCTTGACGTGCCGGTACACCAGTCCGGACACCCCGCGGGCCACCGTCTCCCGGTAGGACACCTCCGGCCGGCCGACACCGACGTCGAGTCCCTGCGCGCGACGGATCTTCTCCACCGCGACCTCCAGATGCAGTTCGCCCATCCCCGACAGCACCGTCTGGCCGGTCTCGGGGTCGGTCCGGACCGCGAGCGAGGGATCCTCCTCGACCAGCCGTGCCAGGGCCGACACCAGTCGGTCGGTATCGGTGGTCCTGCGGGCCTCGACCGCCACGGAGACGACCCGATCCGCCACGGCGGGCGGTTCGAGGAGCACGGGCGCCGAGGGCAGGCACAACGTCGCCCCGGCGCGGGCCGCCTTCAGCCCGATCACGGCGACGATGTCCCCGGCCACCGCCCGGTCCACGTCCTCGTGCCGGTCGGCCTGCACCCGGAGGATCCGGCCGATCCGCTCGGTGCGCCGCGCGCCCACGTCCAGCACCGTGTCTCCCTTCCCGATCGTGCCCGAGTACACGCGCAGGTACGTCAGCCGCCCCGTGGGGGTCGCGTTCACCTTGAACGCGAGCGAGGCGAACGGCGCCGCGGGGTCGGCGACCCGCTCCTCCACCGCGCCGTCCAGGGTGCCGCGAACCGCCGGCACGTCCAGCGGCGAGGGCAGATAGGCGACGACGGCCTCCAGCAGCGGCTCGATCCCACGGTTGCGGTAGGCCGACCCGCACAGCACGACCACGCCCTCACCGGTACGGGTCAGGTCGCGCAGCGCGGCCCCGAGGGTCCCCGCGGAGAGTGCCGACTCCGCGCAGAACTCCTCCAGCGCGACCGGATGGAGTTCCGCCACCGTCTCCTCCAGCAGCCGGCGGCGCCGCCGCGCCTCGTCCCGCAGGGTGTCGGGTACGGGGCCCTCCTCGAACGTCTCCTTCGTGTTCCGGCCGCCCGCCCACACCAGCGCCCGCATCCGCAGCAGGTCCACCACCCCGCTGAACCCCTCCTCCTCGCCGATCGGCATCTGGACCACCAGCGGGGTCACCCGCAACCGCTCCCGGATCGACGCGACCGCCGCGTCCAGGTCGGCGCCGGCCCGGTCCAGTTTGTTGACGAAGGCGATCCGCGGCACCCCGTGCCGATCGGCCTGACGCCACACCGACTCGCTCTGCGGTTCGACTCCCGCGACGGCGTCGAAGACCGCGATCGCGCCGTCGAGCACCCGGAGCGAGCGCTCGACCTCGTCGGCGAAGTCGACGTGACCCGGGGTGTCGATCAGATTGATCCGGTGCCCGTCCCAGACGCAGCTCACCGCGGCGGCGAAGATGGTGATGCCCCGGTCGCGCTCCTGGGAGTCGAAGTCGGTGACGGTCGTGCCGTCGTGGACCTCGCCCCGCTTGTGGGTGGAGCCGGTGAGGTACAGGATCCGTTCGGTGATGGTGGTCTTGCCGGCGTCGACGTGGGCGAGGATGCCCAGATTGCGCACGCGGGTCAGCGGACTCGCGTTCAACGGGCTCGCGGTCAGCGGGCTGGTGTTCGGTCGATTCGTGAGGTGACGGTGCAGGTCGGTACGCACGGCCCTTGGCCTTTCGGGTGATCCGGAATGAGGTGGCGCGATTTCCGGACGAGGGCCTGTGGTCAGGCCGGGCAGAAACCCCTGAAGCGGTGCATGCCTGGGGCACGTACCGGAACCTGGCGGCACAACGCCGGGCAGGCAGGGGTCAGATGGTCGTCACGGACGTCCGGTGCCGGCCGCGCAGCGGGCACCGGGCGCACGAAGACACCAGGATCACCTCGTACCGTGACGGGGGAACGACGGCAACGGTGCGGTAGCGCACGGCCGGTCTCCCCTCTCTTGTCACGGAGCGCACCGCGAGGACGTGGCAGCGCGCGATCTTGTGGTGAGTGTAGTGAGCGCCGGCGCGGGCGGGGAACCGGTTTTTCTCCGCCCGGCACCGTGCCCGACACGGCGTCATGAGGGCGTCCCCGGATCCGTGTACCGCAGCAGCGCACCCACCCCCTCCCGCAGGGGCAGCTCGCTGCCGGGTACGACGACCAGTTCGGCGCCGGTGCCCACCAGAGCCCGTACCAGCGCCTCGTCGGCGTGGTCCTCGTGGGGCGCCCGCACGCCGAAGGTGCGCAACTCCTGCTCGCTCAGGGCGAGTTGAGTGGGTCGTGGGCCGGTCCACAAGTGCAGGGAGGAGGCCGGAGGGTGGTTGAGCAGCAGCGCCGCGACCTGGCCGCGCTGGAGCGCTGCGACGGTGGCGGACAGACCGTCGGCCGCGGCTCCGGAGCGGGCCCGCCGGGCGATGAACCGCTCCACGAGGGTCCGGTCGTGCGCGGCCATACGGCCACGGAAAACGCTGTCGAGCTGCGGCTCCAGGAGGCCACGCCCGGTGTCCGCCGGGGTCGGGCCCCCGACGCGTACGACCCGGCGGCGCAAGGTGCCCGGCAGCCGCCGGATCAGGACGTTGCACGCCCACCCGTCACCGCCGATCACGAGGGCGTCGGCGCCGTCGTGCCGCGCCCATTCGTCGAGCCGGTGGCCGAGCCGGACGGCCGACTCGTGCCACTCGGAGACCGGGACCCGCCGCAGGAGCCGCTCTCCCGGGGCGACGACGGAGGCCGGCCACATCCCCGCCTCGGCGGCCACCGTCACGGTGCCGTGGGTCTCGGCCGTGGGCAGCCCGCCGTAGTGCACGACGACGGCCAGGTAGGGGATCTCCGGCAGGTGCTGGGCCACCAGCGGCATCGCGTCCGGCAGGGTGCCGTAGCGGGCGGAGTCGTGCGCGGGCGGTGCGGGCAGCTCGCCGTCCAGCACCAGGGCCCCGTGCGCGGTGAAGACGGCCTGGCCGTGCAGACCGGGCACGTCCGTGTCCGCGCCGACCACCCGCTCCAGGGTGCCGAGGGTCGGCCGGTCCGCACCCTGCCGGGCCAGGGTGTCGCGCAGCCGCTGCCAGCGCAGCGCGATCGCACGCTCCGGATGCTCGACGTCACGCGAGGTGTCGAGGTAGACGGAGGCGAACGGGCCCGGCTCCGCGTACAGGGGCTCCAGGAACGACAGTCGCATCACCACCACTCCACCCTCGATGATGACGCTCCCGGCTCTCGATCCGGAACAGGACGGCTCTCGATCCGGAACAGGACGGCTCTCGATCCGGAACAGGACGGCTCCCGATCCGGAACAGGACGGCTCCCGATCCGGAACAGGACGGCTCCCGATCCGCGCCCGGACGGCCTCAGATCCGGAACAGGATGACGCCGGCCACCACCGACCCCACCAGCGCACCGCCGTAGCAGAACAGGCTGATCACGGTGCTCAGCCGCTTGAGCTGCAGACCGTCGTACAGCGTGTAGCGGAACCGGTGCGCCCAGTGGAACAGGCCCAGCACGCACAGACCGAAGAGGACCGCCTTGACGAGCGGGTTGTGCAGCACCGAGAGCAGGTGCGCGTGGTCGGGGGCCGGCAGCCAGCCCAGCGGGAAGGCGATGCCGAACAGGAACAGCAGGGCGGGCACGAGCAGGGCGGCGGCCAGGCCGCCCGCGCTGAAGAGCAGCCACAGGAGGGGTTCGGGCGAGAACGGCCTTCTGCTCATCGCGCTACCCGCTCAGGATCAGCCAGGCCGTGGCCGCCGACAGCAGCGCCCACAGCACGTAGTGGAGCGCCAGGATCGAGCCCGGCCGTACGCGCCTGCCACGCAGTCGTACGACCATGGCGCGCGGCGCCAGCCCGAACCAGGTGACGGTGTGCAGCAGCACGAAGAGCAGGGCGACCGTGTTCACAAGGACGGCCCACCACTGCCCGCTCCAGTCCAGGAACCGCTCGTACGCGCCACCGCCCTCGGCGACCGCACCTGCCATGAGCAGCAGGAACACCACGAACCAGGCGACGAAGACACTGCTGAGCTCCCGCAGCACGAAGACGAAGTAGGCGCGTCGCCGCAGCCACCAGAAGACAGGGACGGGCCTGCGGTACGTCTGGCTCATCGCGCCCCCCAGGGCCACAGGAGGTCCTTGAGCGAGCGCGTCGCCGCCGTGAGCTTGTAGCGCTGGATGGCGCCCGCCGGATCGACCCCCTTGGGGCAGGCCGTGGTGCACTCACCGACCAGCGTGCAGGCCCATACGCCCGAGGCGGCGCTCAGGACGTCCCGTCGCTCCTCGGCCCCCTCGTCACGCGGGTCGAGGTTGTAGCGCTGGGCGAGGGCGATGGCCGCCGGGCCGAGGAAGTCGGGATCGAGCGCGTACACCGGGCAGGCGGCGTAGCAGAGCATGCAGTTGATGCACATGCTGTACTGCTTGTACGCGTCCATCTCGTCCGGGGTCTGGAGGAACTCGCCCTCGTCGAGGGGCTTGTCGTCGTCGCGGATGATCCAGGGACTGACCTCGGGCAGCTTGTTCATGAAGTCGCCGATGTCGACGACCAGATCGCGGATCACCGGAAAGTGGTTCAGCGGCTCGACGCGCACGGGGCCCGGCGCGCAGTCGGTCAGGAAGACCGAACAGCTCAGCCGGGGCTCGCCGTTGACGGTCATGCCGCAGCTCCCGCAGATGCCCATCCGGCACGACCAGCGGTAGGAGAGCGTGCCGTCCAGGTGGTCCTTGATGTGGTTGAGTCCGTCGAGGACCGTCCACTCCTTGCGCAACGGCACCTCGTAGGACTGCCGGACCGGTTCGGTCTCCTGCTCCGGCCGGTAGCGGGCGACCTGCAGAACGATCCGGTCGGTATCCGGCATGGCTACCGCCTCCCGTAGACACGTTCCCCGGGGGACCAGCGGGTGACGGTCACCGGCAGATACTCCACCCGGCCGGTGCCGTCGGGTTCACGGCGGACGAGCGAATGGGCGAGATACCGCTCGTCGTCCCGCGCGGGGAAGTCCGTGCGCTGATGCGCCCCGCGCGACTCCTCGCGGCGCAGTGCGCAGTCGACGATGGTCGCGGACACGTCCAGCATGCACTCCAGCTCCAGCAGGGCGATCAGATCCGTGTTGAACGTCCGGCTGTGATCGCCGATGGCCACCCGGCCGTACCGCTCGCGCAGATCGCCCAGGACATCGGCCGCGTCGGCCAGGGACCGCCGGTCGCGGTAGATTCCGGCACCGCGCTCCATCGCGTCCTGCATGGCGGTACGGATGTCCGCGAGCCGTTCCCCGCCCCCGCCCTCCCGTGCCACCACGCGCTCCAGGCGGCGCCGCTCGTCGCGGGCCTGCGCCAGGACGGCGGCGTCCGGGCCGCCGCCCGGCGCGGCGCGGGCGTACTCGGCGGCGGCCCGTCCGGCGCGGGCCCCGAAGACCAGCAGTTCCGGAAGGGAGTTGGAGCCCAGCCGGTTGGCGCCGTTGATACTGACGCAGGCCACCTCGCCGGCGGCGTACAGACCGTCGAGGCCACTGAATCCGTCCAGGTCGGTGTGGATGCCGCCCATCATGTAGTGCACCACCGGACGCACCGGGATCAGCTCGGTGACCGGGTCGAGGTTCTGGTACTTCAGGCACAGTTCGCGGACGAACGGCAGCTTGGTGTCGATGAGTTCGGTGCCGAGGTGGCGCAGGTCGAGATGGACGACCGGCCCGTGCGGCGTCGGAATGGTCCGGCCCTTGTCGAGCTCGTGGACGAACGCCTGGGACAGCCGGTCCCGTGGCCCCAGCTCCATGCTGCGCAGCACCGGCACCGGTTCGGGCCTGCCGAGGTCGTAGTCCTGGAGGTAGCGGTAGCCGTCCTTGTTGAGCAGCAGGCCGCCTTCGGCGCGCGCGGCCTCCGTGACGAGGATGCCGGTGAAGGGCAGCCCGGTGGGGTGGTACTGGACGAACTCCATGTCCTTGAGCGGTGCGCCGGCCCGGTAGGCGAGGGACATGCCGTCGCCGGTCTTGATGCTGGCGTTGGTGGTGAACGGGTAGACCCGGCCGCAGCCCCCCGTACACATGATGACGGCGCTCGCGGTGATGGTCTCGACCCTGCCGGTGGCGAGCTCGACGGCCACCACGCCGCGCACCTTCCCGTCGTCGACCAGCAGGGTGCTGACGAACCACTCGTCGTAACGGACGATGTCCCGGTACGACAGGGCGGTCTGGAACAGCGTGTGCAGGAGATGGAAGCCGGTCTTGTCGGCCGCGAACCAGGTGCGCTTCTTCTTCATGCCGCCGAACGCCCGTACCGCGATGTGTCCGTCCGGCCGGCGGCTCCACGGGCAGCCCCAGTGCTCCAGCCGCAGCAGTTTGCGCGGTGCCTCCTGGACGAAGGCCTCGACGGCGTCCTGGTCGCACAGCCAGTCGCCGCCGGACACGGTGTCGTACGCGTGCTCGTCGAGGCTGTCGTCCGCGCCGGCGACGGCGGCCGCACCGCCCTCGGCCGAGACGGTGTGGCTCCGCATCGGATAGACCTTCGAGACGACCGCCACACTCAGCCGCGGATCGGTGCGGGCGACGGCGATCGCCGCACGCAGCCCCGCGCCTCCGCCCCCGATCACCACGACGTCATGGGAAGCGGTCATGGCACCTCGCTCAGGCCTCGTGTTCGGCGCTGTGCTCCTCGTACAGGACCGTGCCGTCGTGACCGACCGCCTTCACGCGCACGCTGCCGTCGTGGAATTCATGGCGGATCCGGCGGCAGCCGCACGCGTAGGTGACCTCGTCGACGGACAGTCCCGCGTCGTCGTCCTCCAGGTAGCGCAGCCCGTCCACGATCCGGCCGCACGGAGCGCGCTCATCGGTGAAGTCGATCGTGTTGCCGACCACCACGCCCACCTCCCGGGCGGTCACGGCCCGTGGCCACAGGGGCAACTGACGTCTACAGCGAGCGTACCGCCGCCGCACAGCGCCCGCAGGCGGGCCGGATCGCCACCGGACCCGCATCGCGGGATCCTTGGGGCAGGACCGTGGGTGAGGAGGTCGGGCCATGACGCGGACGCTCGAGTGGCAGGTCGGGCTGGTGCTCGTCGAGGAGGACGGGACGACGAGGGCCCGGGCGGTGCTGGACACCGGCACGGAGACGTACACGGGCAGGGGGGTCGCCCGGTGCAACCCGCAGGACGTGGACGTGCCCGAGATCGGGGACGAGCTCGCGGCCAGCCGCGCCATGAAGGATCTCGCGACGCAGCTGATGCGGGTGGCGAACCGTGATCTCGAGAGCGTCGGCGCCGGGCCGGAGATCGGGGTCCCGTACGGCTGGCCGGAGGCGGCGACGTGACCGGTCGGACGTGACCGGTCGGATGCCCGCCGGCCGCCGGTTCCGAGGGCTCACCGTTCGGGAGCGACGCCCCCCGTCACAGGGTGAAACCGCTCCCGTACGGGGCGTACAGATCGAGCAGGCGGACCCGGGCCGCGTGCAGCCGGTGGGCGATCACGCGGCCCACCCACTGGCCGATCGCGGAACCGAGGGCGGGGTCGGCGTCCATCATCATCCGTACGGTCAGCGCGTCGAACTGCTGCGCGCGGACCGGGGTCATCGCCTCCGCGCCCAGCTGCCACACATAGGGCGGGAACAGCCATGACCAGCCCACGAGTTCGCCGAAACCGAGGTTCTCTATCACGGCGGGGCGCCGCCCGGGGACCGGCATGTGCAGGGTGATCGTGCCGGACCGGATGATCCAGAAGTGGTCGGCGCGCCGGCCCTCCTCGAAGACCCGGGCGCCCTCGGGAAACTTGACGTCCTCGGCGATCTCCAGCAGCCGGGCGCGGTGCTCGGCGGACAGGGCGGCAGTCATACGGATGGACGAGTTGGTCATCGCGGGGCCTCCGATGTCGAGCACCGACTCCTTCCAGCGTCGCACGGCGCGGCGGCGGACGCGGAGGTCAGGACACCCCTAGGCCGTGTCTGACAAATACCGCCGTCCGCCCGCAGGGCGGGGCGCGCCAGGCGGGATTTGTCAGACACGGCCTAGGCCAGCCGGACCGTGGCGAGGATCTTGCGGACCGTCTCCTCCGGCACCTCCTCGCCCACACCCGTCGCCCCGACGAAGGTCCAGGACACGATGTCGCCCTTGGTGTTCTTGAAGGCGAACGTGGTGGCCTTGCCGTCCGTATCGCACTTCCCCTTCTTCGCGACGCCCGAGGACGAGGCCGTCGCGACACTGCCCTTCAGCCCGGACGCGGAGGTGTACGACTCCACCGGCCCGGCCTTGATCTTCGTCTTGTCGGGTTGGGTGTACGCGCCGTAGAGCCACGTGGACACGCTTGAGCGGGCCGCCTCCTCGGGGCTTCGGGCGCCGTTCTCACCACGGGAGCCGGCCGTCGCGAGAGCCGTGTCCTCCTTGCTGCCGTCCAGATCGTCGTCGGACTGGCACCACTTCTCCTTGAGCATCGCCGGCGCCGAGAAGCCGATGAGGGGCTTTTCGTCCGGGTCGCTCTCGTCGACGACGTAGCTGCTCCAGGTCGGCGACTTGAGCGTCCACTGCGGCGGTACGTCGAAGGCGATGCCGTGCTTGGGGTTCAGCACGGCCTTCCAGCCGGGAATCGTGGGCTGCGGCCCCTTCTCCTCCGAGCGCGCGTCCTCGGTGGCCGGTGCGGTCGGGGACGTCGAGGGCCCCGCCGGCTTCGTCGTGTCGTCCTTGTTCCCTCCCAGCAGCAGGAACCCGGTGACGCCGGCACCCACGACGACGGCCGCGGCGACGGCGACCGCGATGACCGAGGTCCAGTTCCTGCCGCCGCCGCGACCGCCCGGCGCGGCGGGCGCACCGGCCGTGACCGTCGGCGCCTCCCAAGGTGCCTGCCCGGGCGGGCCGGTGGGCTGACCCGTGGGCTGCATGTACGGATTCTGCTGAGGGTGCTGCCCGCCCTGGGGCGGCTGCTCTTGTCCTGGCCACATGGGAAGTCAGCCTAGGACTGCCCTGAATCCAGCGGGCAGCCGCCTCCCGCAGCGCATCGACCGGTGCGCGGGGACACGGGAGTGGCGGCGCCTCGCCCCACCGGATCAGTGCGGGTGCGGCCACTCCTTCGTGATCTCGAAGCTGTGCCGCTCCTGGCCGAGGACCCGGCCCTCCCCGTCCAGAAAGGTGCCGGTCGCGTCGTAGACGTCCCGGGCCACGTGGCCCATCGGGAGCCGTTCCGACGGGAGGACGACCTCGTACGGGCCGCCGGGCCGGTAGTCGCCCAGATGGATCTCCTGATGGGCGACCGGTACGCCCCGCCGGTGGCGCTCGTCGACGAACTTGAGGCCCACCAGATCCTCCGGGCTCCGTACGCGGAACTCCAGCCGCACCCGGAAGTCCGCGCCCTCCTTGAGGACCAGCGGCGCGGGCGGCGACCAGTCGTCCTCCGGGGTGTCCGCGGGAGGCAGGGGCACGGGAATGTCCGGACGCCCTTCCAGCTGGATCGTCACGGCGAGGATCTCGAAGTCGCGGGGTGAATTCATCGGGTATGCCAGCTTTCACCGCTCAGAGGAAGGATGGCCGATATGTCAGCCTAGCCATGCGGTGACATAGTCGGGTGTGTCACCGGGTGTCGGACGGACCAGGAGTCGCGGGCATGGCGTCAGCAGGGGCCGGGTGGCCGGAGGGCACCGGCGGAGGCCGGGGCGGCCGGTTCTCCGTGGAGGTACGGCCGGAGCCCGATCCGGACATCGTCGTACTCACCCTCACGGGCGAGCTGGACCACGACACGGCGGAGCCGCTGCGAGCGGCCCTCGACGAGGCGATCGCGACGGGCGCACGGCGCATCGTGGCCGACTGCCACGGCCTGCTCTTCTGCGACTCCACCGGGCTGAACGTGCTGCTGAGGGCACGGCTCGCCGCGCAGGACACCGACGCCAGGGTGGAGCTGGCGGCGCTGCGCCCCCAGGTCGCCCGGATGCTCACCATCACCGGCGCCGGGGCGGTCTTCCCCCGCTACGCGAGCCTCGGCGAGGCCCTGGCGGGGCGACGGCAGGAGTAACCGTGAGCGCGGCCCTTCCGGATCGGGGGCAGACCCGCAGGCTCGGCATCTCCGGGACCCGGGGCGTGGTCGGGCGCTGCCGTGACTTCAGCCGCACGGCGCTGGCCGACTGGGGATGGCTCCCGGACAGCGGCTCCGGGAGCTCCCGCGAATCCGAGCCCTCTTCGTACGGCACACACGGTGACACGGACGCCTCGTACGGCGGTCTCGACCGGGATTCCGCCCCGGACCTCGACGTGGACTTCGGCCACGACCTCGGCCGCGACTTCGGCCAGGACTTCGACATGGACCTGGACGAGGACTTCGACTGGGACGACGAGCGACGGGCCGTCGCCGAGGACGTCCTGATGGTGGTCTCCGAGCTGGTCACCAACGCCTGTCTGCACGCCGGAGGCCCGACGCAGCTCGTGCTCCACTGCACCGCCGAGCGGCTCCGCATCGAGGTCACCGACGCGAGCCCGGTGCCTCCCCGCCCCCGCCCCCGCGCCGACCCGGCCCTGCCCGGAGGGCACGGACTGGTGGTACTGGGGCGGCTCGCCCGCGCCTGGGGGTCGGTGCCGAGCGGCTCGGGAAAGGCCGTATGGGCGGAGATCGCCGCCCCCCGCCGCAGATGACCCGGTGGCACCGTCCGGGGTGTCGGCGCCCGTCGGGGCGTGCGAGAGTCGAGAGGGACGAAGACGCCGAACGAGCGACATGAGGTCGGCGATGGACGAATCCGGTCACTCACGGGCATACGCACAAGGCGGCGCCGAGGGGAACGCCCGGCCACCGGCGGAACTGGGCGAAGAGGGCCTCAGGAAGCTCCTCGCCGGACTCACGGCCGTACGAGACGGGGACTTCTCCGCCCGGCTCCCGGACGACGCCGGCGGGATCATGGGCGAGATCGCCGGGGTCTACAACGGCATGGTCGACCAGCTCTCCCTGGTCACCTCGGAGGTCACCCGGGTCGCCCGGGAGGTCGGCGGCGAGGGCCGGCTCGGCGGCCACGCCCGGGTCAAGGGCGTCGGCGGTGTCTGGCAGGACCTCACCACCGGCGTGAACACCATGGCCGACAACCTCACCTCCCAGGTGAGGTCGATCGCCCAGGTCGCCTCCGCCGTCGCACGCGGCGATCTGACCCAGAAGATCCGCGTCGACGCGCGCGGCGAGATCCTGGAGCTGAAGGAGACCATCAACACGATGGTCGAACGGCTCTCCTCGTTCGCCGAGGAGGTCACCCGGGTGGCGCGCGAGGTCGGCACCGAGGGCAACCTGGGCGGGCAGGCGACCGTACGAGGTGTATCGGGCACCTGGAAGGACCTGACCGACAACGTCAACTCCATGGCGAACAACCTCACCAACCAGGTCCGCAACATCGCCCAGGTCACCACGGCCGTCGCGCAGGGCGATCTGACCCGCAAGATCGACGTGGACGCGCGCGGCGAGATCCTGGAGCTCAAGACCACCATCAACACGATGGTCGACCAGCTGTCCTCGTTCGCCGCCGAGGTCACCCGGGTCGCCCGGGAGGTCGGCAGCGAGGGCCGGCTCGGCGGCCAGGCCGAGGTCGAAGGCGTCTCCGGCACCTGGAAACGGCTCACCGAGAACGTCAACGAACTGGCCGGCAACCTCACCCGGCAGGTCCGCGCGATCGCCGAGGTCACCAGCGCCGTCGCCGAGGGCGACCTCACCCGGTCCATCGCCGTCGAGGCCCCGGGAGAGGTCGGCGACCTCAAGGACAACATCAACTCGATGGTCGAGTCGCTGCGCGCCACCACCCGCGCCAACGAGGAACAGGACTGGCTCAAGACCAACCTGGCCCGTATCTCCGGCCTGATGCAGAGCAGCGGAGACATCACCCGGGTCGCCGGGGTGATCATGGACGAGGTGCCGCCGCTGGTCTCGGCCCAGTACGGGGCCTTCTACCTGGCCGAGTACCCCGACGACGCCAACGGCCCCGAACTCGTGATGATCGCTTCGTACGGTGCCCCGGCGACGCCGCCGCAGGCGCGCTCCCGCTTCCGCCTCGGCGAGACCCTCGTCGGCCAGGCCGGGCTCAGCCGCCGCACGATCGCCGTCGACGACCTGCCACCCGGCTATGTGACGATCTCCTCCGGGCTGGGCGCCACCGACCCCGGAGCGCTGATCGTGCTGCCCATCCTGGTCGAGGAGCAGGTGCTCGGCGCCGTCGAACTGGCCGCGCTGCGCCCCTTCACCGGTATCCACCGCGACTTCCTCGACCAGTTCATCGAGACGGTCGGCGTCAACGTCAGCTCGCTGATCGCGCACGCCCGCACCGACGAGCTGCTGGAGCAGTCCCAGCGGCTGACCTCCGAACTGCGCGCCCGCTCCCGGGAGTTGCAGGCCCGTCAGGAGGAACTCCAGCGCTCCAACGCCGAGCTGGCCGAGAAGGCGGCCCTGCTGGCCGACCGGAACCGGGACATCGAGCGGAAGAACCTGGAGATCGAGCAGGGCAGGCAGGAGCTGGAGGAACGGGCCAAACAGCTCTCCCGCACCTCGATGTACAAGTCCGAGTTCCTCGCCAACATGAGCCACGAGCTGCGCACCCCGCTCAACAGCCTGCTCATCCTGGCCCAGTTGCTGGCCCAGAACCCCGAGGGCAACCTGACGGAGAAGCAGGTCGACTACGCCGAGGTCATCCACTCGGCCGGCTCCGACCTGCTTCAGCTGATCAACGACATCCTCGATCTGTCCAAGGTCGAGGCGGGGAAGATGGACGTGCACCGGGAGCGGTTCCCGCTGCAGCGCATGCTGGAGTACGTCGAGATGACGTTCCGGCCGCTGGCGAGCGAGCGGAACCTGGACTTCCGGGTGGTCGCGGCGGCCGACGTGCCCGACGAGATCATCACCGACGAGTCCCGGCTGCGGCAGGTGCTGCGCAACCTCCTCTCCAACGCCCTGAAGTTCACCGAGCGCGGCAGCGTCGAACTGCGGGTCGACCCGGCGACGGACGACGAACTGCCGGGACCGCTGCACGGCGTACCGGTCGTCGCGTTCCGCGTCCGGGACACCGGCGTCGGGATCGCCCCCGAGCATCTGGAGGCCATCTTCGGAGCGTTCCAGCAGGGCGCCGTGACCACTGGCCGGCGCTACGGCGGCACCGGGCTCGGGCTGTCCATCAGCCGGGAGGTCGCCCAGCTCCTCAGCGGTGTGATCGTCGCCGAGAGCCGCCTCGGCGAGGGCAGCGTCTTCACCTTCTACGTCCCCGTCGGCGGCGAACTCCCCGAGCACCCGCCCGTCGGACTCGCCGCACGCGGGTCCGCGCCGGACGCGCACACGGGAACGGGACACGCGCCCACCCGCACCGGGACGCTGGCCGGGCGGGTGGTGCTGATCATCGACGACGACGTACGCAACGTCTACGCGCTCACCGAGATCCTGCAGGCCGAGGGGGTGCGGGTGCTCACCGCCGACGACGGGCGCTCCGGCATCGAGCTGCTCACCGAGCACCAGGACGTCGACCTGATCGTGATGGACGTGATGATGTCCGGGATGGACGGCTACAGCGCCACCGCCGCCGTCCGCGCCATGCCGCTCTTCGCCGACGTACCGATCATCGTCGTCACCGCGAAGGCCATGCCGGGGGACCGCGCCAAGAGCCTCGAAGCCGGGGCCAACGACTACATCACCAAGCCGGTCGACGCCTACGACCTCCTGGCGCGCGTACGCAAATGCCTGCGTCGCTGAGGCCGGCGGCCTGCACCGTCACCGGGCCCGTCCAAGAGCCGGGTCCCGCGGCCGGGTTCCGCTGCCGGGTCCCATAGAGGCGGGCCCCTCGGCCGGGGCCGAGAGACGTGGCCCGGCCGGAGCCGCGGGACGGCCCCGGATCACGACACGCCGAGGATCACCAGGCTCGTGTCGTCGTCGGTGTCGCCGGCGACGGACCCCAGCAGCCGGTCCGCACGTTCGTCCAGGCCGCCCCGCCCGAGCCGTTCGGCCGCGCGGCGCAGGTTCGTCAGACTCTCGTCGAGCCCGGTGTGGCGGCGCTCGACCAGTCCGTCCGTATAGAACATCAGCGTGTCCCCGGGCGCGAGCGGCGTCAGCGTCTCCTCGTACTCGGCCCCCGGCACCGCGCCCAGCAGGATGTTCCCCGGCGCGTCGAGGAGGCGGGCCCGCCCGTCCCGGAGCAGCAGCAGCGGCAGGTGTCCCGCGCTCGCCCAGCGCAGTGTCCGGTCCGCGGGGTCGAACAGGGCGCACACGGCGGTGGCCGTCGGATGGCCGTGCGTGTCCAGGGTGACCGCGTTCAGCCAGGCCATCAGGCGGGCGGGGGAGTGGCCGGTGAACGCCAGCCCGCGCAGCGCGTTGCGCAGCGCGACCATGCCCGTCGCCGCGTCGATGCCGTGCCCCGCGATATCGCCGACCGCGACCAGCACCCGGCCGTTCGGCAGCGGCAGCACGTCGTACCAGTCGCCGCCGACCCGGTACTCCTCGGCCGCGGGACGGTAGCGGGCCGCGACCTGAAGGCCGGACAGCCGCCGCAGCACCGGCACCTCGGGGACGCTCGCCTGCTGGAGCTGGATGGCCAGCTGGTGGCCCAGCGCGGCCTGCCGCTGCGCGGCCGTCAGCCGGTCGAAGGTCGCGGTGAGCGCGGTCTCGGTGTGGTGCTGCGCCGAGACGTCCTGGAACACCCCGGTGATCCCGCTCGGGACGCCCCCCGTCAGCAGCGGCTCGGCGGAGATCCGGACGTGGCGCAGCCCGCCGTCCTCCTCCCGGATCGCGCGGACGACCGTATGGGCGCCCTGATGGCGCTCGGTCAGCTCCGTCAGCAGATCGTTCAGTTTCCCGGCCTCGTCGCGGTGCAGCCGCCGCGCCAGGCGGCGCAGCGGCACGGGCTCACTGCCCGGATCGAGACCGAAGATACGGAACGCCTGCTCGCTCCACCGGGACGTGCCGGTGATCAGGTCGTCCTCGAACGTGGCCAGATTCTCCAGCCGTCCGAGCACCCGCCCGAGCGACATTCCCGGGTGGGTGGAGCCGTGCCAGAACACGACGATCCGGCCGGGGCCGACGGGCAGCACCCGCACGTCGTGCAGCGGGTCGGGGTCACCGGCCCGGTGCTCGGCGGGCAGCCGGGCCACCCGCCGCGGCGCCGCCGACTCCCGCGCGTCCCGGGCGAGGCGCACGAGATCCTCGTGAAGGGCCGGGAACACCTGGGCCAGCGGGCGTCCCGCCGGCCCGTGCAGCAGATGCGCCGAGTCCAGCGCCGCCGCGTTCAGATGCTCGACGTGGAACGCGCCGGTCTCCGGCTCGGCGCGCAGGGCCATCGCCGGATGCGTCAGCAGGTCGAGCAGCGGCGCGAGCATCCCGGGCTCCGCCGGGTCGGCGGCGGCGCCCGCGTCCAGGATCCGCGCGGCCGGGAGCGCCAGCGCGGTGAGCGCACGCCGCACCGGTTCGTCCAGTGCTCTGGGACCCGGCCAGTCGGCGAGGGCGAGCCCCGTCACCGTGCCGCGCCGACGCAGCGGCAGTACGGCGCGGGCCGCGCCCGGGGCGGCACCCGGCAGCCGTTCCCCCTCGGGCGCTCCGGTCGGCAGCCACGCCGGGGCGGCCTCCGCGAGCACCCGGTGCAGCGTGCTGCCCGCCACCGGGGGCACCCAGCGCCAGTGCGAGGCCTCCAGCGGGCTCACGCCGGCGTGCCCGGCCAGTTCCAGGCAGTCGGTCTGCGTACGCCGGAACAGCCACAGGCCACGGACGCCGAGCGGGCTCAGCCCGCCGTCCAGCAGGGTCCGTGCGACGTCGGCGATCGTCCCGCCGGTCTCGGCCTCCGCCTCCGCCGCCGCCTCCGCGCGGCGTGTCCGCCGGGCCTCGGTGAGCAGGGCCTCCGGAACGGGATCCGCCTCGGCATCCACCACGGCAGGCGCCGGCCCCGTGCCCGATGCGGCGTTGACGATGTCGGCGGCGAGGTCCTCGGGGGCGACGTCCATCGTCGCGGCCAGCAGCGTGAGGTGGTCCACGGCGTCGGCGGGCGCGAGGGAGCGCTGCGCGACCAGGACGCCCGACGCCAGGTCGAGCAGATGGCGGCGCGCGACATCGCGCCGCAACTCGGCGAGTTCGGCGGTGAGCCGGATAACCGCGCCGGCCAGCTGGTCCCGGTCCTGACCTCGGTCCGGGCCCTGGTCGTGGCTCGGGTCCTGACCCTGGCTCGGGCCCCGGTCCCGGTCCTGACCCTGGCTCGGGCCCCGGTCCCGGTCGGCGCCCGGACTCTGGTCCTGGCCTGTAGCCCGGACCTGGTCGCGGCCGGGGGCCCGGTCCCCTTCCCGGGTCCGCTGCCGGTCCTGGTCCTCGTCCGGTTCCGTGCCCGGCTCCGGTCCGTCCCGCTCGTGATCGGGCAAGATCATGTCGTCTCCAGCGTGACGAACCGGATTCTACCGGGACGTACCGCCCCTCACCCTGCGGGGCGCTGCGGGCCCCGCGACGGGCCGTGCTCGTACCGCAGGCGCAGGGCCTCCGCTTTGCGGCGAAGGCGCAGCCGGTGCTCGGGGTCGTCGCACCGATCCGCACCGCGGATGAGCTCCTCGGCCATCGCACGGAGCTCTTCCGGCGTCCGAACCGGTTCGCCTGCTGTCGTCATGGCTCTCAGGCAAGCACGCCGGGGTCACCCGCGCATGTCCTCCCGTCACTCCATGTGACGGGCGGCGAAGCGCCCGGGCTTTCCCGGGCAACCCGGATAACCCGGCTCCGCCGGGGCAGGCGATGTACGTCGGCGAAGGGAGTGACAGCCATGACGCAGCTGGTGAGGGACGTCATGACCAAGGGTGTCGAGGCGTTGCCTCCGGAGGCCACGCTCGTGGAAGCCGCTCGGATCATGCGCGACAAGGACATCGGGGATGTGATGGTCGCCTATCACGGGCGACTTCTCGGTGTGCTGACGGACCGTGACATCGCGGTACGGTCGGTGGCCATGGGCTACGACCCGCAGCTGATGCCGGTCCGTTCCGTGTGCACGCCCGATGTGCTCACCGTCCGCGCGGACGACGAAGCGGCGACCGCGGTGCGACTGATGCGGGAGCACGGTGTACGGCGGCTCGCGGTGCTCGAGGGCGGGCGGCCCGTGGGCGTCATCACCCTCGGCGACCTGGCGAAGGCCCGCGATCCGCAGTCCGCCCTGGCCGGCATCAGTGCGGCCCCGCCGAACAGCGGCGCCTAGCGTGCCCGCAGATACGAGAGGAGGGAGGGGCCATGCCCCGAGGTTCCAGTCCCAAGCGTGAACGCCAGTACGAACACATCAAGGAGAGCGCGCTGGAGCGCGGCGAGAGCCGGGACCGCGCGGAGGAGATCGCCGCGCGTACGGTCAACAAAGAGCGCGCCCGCCACGGTGAGTCCAAGACCGCGAGCCGCACCTCGACCGAGGACATCTCCTCCGGCCGGCGTGGCGGCCTGCGCTCCCATAAGGGTGCGCAGGGTCCGACGTACGACCAGCTCTACGAAGAGGCCAAGAGTCGCAACATCGAAGGCCGTTCGAAGATGAACAAGAGCGAGCTGGCGCGCGCACTCGGCCACTGAACGGCTGAATGCAGCTGAATACCTCCCGCTGGGCTGCTCGCGGTGCGCGCTACGCGTCCGCGAGCAGCCCCTCCCGCAGCCGCCGCAGCACCCCGGCCAGCAGCCGGGACACATGCATCTGCGAGATGCCGAGTCGCGCCCCGATCTCCGACTGCGTCAGTTCCGCGCCGAACCGCAGCGACAGGATGACCCGCTCGCGTTCCGGCAGTTCCGCGATCATCGGCTTGAGCGACTCCAGGCACTCCACGACGTCCAGTGCCGGATCCTCCGCGCCCAGCGCCCGTTCGAGCGCTCCCGGGGTACCGAGTGTCTCGGCGGTCTCCAGCGGCTCGATGGACCGTGCGACATAGCCGTTGGCCGCTCGCTGCCCCTCCACGGCCTCGGCCTCGGTGACCCCGAGCCGGTCCGCCAGCTCGGCGGTGGTGGGAGGGCGTCCGAGGTCCTGCTCGAGGCCGTCGTACGCCTTGGCCAGATCCAGCCGGAGTTCCTGGAGGCGCCTGGGTACGCGGACCGCCCAGCTGGTGTCCCGGAAGAAGCGCTTGATCTCGCCGACGATGGTGGGCAGCGCGAAGGTGGTGAACTCCACCTCGCGCGTGACGTCGAAGCGGTTGATCGCCTTGATCAGGCCGACGGTGCCGACCTGGACGATGTCCTCCATGGGTTCGCTGCGACCGCGGAAGCGGGACGCCGCGAACTTCACCAGGCTCAGATTGAGCTCCACCAGTGTGTTGCGGACGTACGAATACTCCGCCGTCCCCTCCTCCAGCGTGCGCAGCCGCCGGAACAGGCAGTCCGACAGCGCGCGGGCGTCCGCGGTGCTGACGGTCCGCGGGTCGGGGAGGTCGGGAAGACCGTCCAGTGCCGCAGGCCGCCCCGGCCGGGCGGCGCATACGGCACGGACGGTGGGATCACGGGTGAGCGGGAAGCTGGGCATGAGGATGACGCTCCTGCGGCTCTCTTGACGGGGCAGGGCCTGCGCCGGTGGATCCGGCGGGACCGTCGGTCGAGCTTCACCCGTTTGATACCCGTCTGTCCGCTTTTGAAGCTCTTGGTGCTTCCCGCGCGTGGTCAGGGCAGGTAGATCTCCAGTGCTGCGGCGCCCTTCTCCTCGATCAGCTTCCGGGCACGTTCCACATTCGCGGGTGTGGGCTCACGGCCGGACGCCATCACCAGATCCTCAGGGTCGAAGGGGCGCTCCGATCCGGTGTAGACGCGCATCGGCCCACGCGTGCTCTTCGGTTCTTCGCTCTTGTCTTGCGTCATGTTGTGCCTCCGGGCGAATCCCGTTGTCGAGGGACTTGCCTACAAGCATCACGCCGTATCGCCGGTCATGCAGCCCGGACGGGTGAACGGGCCGGGGTGAACAGGCCGTGGCGAACGGTTCGTGCTGAACGGGCCGCGGTGAGCGGCCGGAAAGTCAGTAGGGGCCGAAGACGGCGACGGGCCGGGACGCCGCGTGCGCGGCGCCCCGGCCCGTGTCGGCCGGAGGAGGTCCGGTCCGGCGTGCGCGACCGGCGGTCAGGCGATCGACGCCGAGACGATCGCGGCCACCGCGATGTTGCAGGAGGCCGTCACCCACACCGCCGGATGCGGCTCCGGTTCGACCAGCGTCGCTCCCAGCCGCCCCGGCGTGACCAGGTCCACGACCAGGAACGCCACGGCCATCAGCACCAGCCCCAGCACACCGAAGGCGGCCGTCGACACGAGACCCTTGGTGAAGTCGGTGTACGTCGTCCAGATCGAGGTGAAGACGATGCCGCCGATCCCGAGGAGGGCCGAGCTCAGCAGGATCGCCGCGTTGCGGTTGCGCTCCTCCCAGATCTGCCGGCCCAGCTTGCCGGGCGTCAGCATGTCCACGAGGACGATGCCGAGGATCAGCAGGACCACGCCGAGGGCACCGTAGGCGGTGGCCCGGCCAAGTCCATTGACTATGTCGCTCATTGGGAAGCCAGTCTCCGTGTCGAAAAATGATCGTGGTCAAGGCGCCGCAAAATGTATCGCACGCCCCCCGCGCATCCCCTGGGGCGTTCCTCGTGGGCCCCCGCGGACCCGGTCACCCGGGCGGCCCAGCAACGCTGCGGCAGGGCTCCGCCCGGCGCGGAGAGTGGGAGGCGTACCGGTCACCCCCCACCATCGGGAGAACCCATGACTTGCCTCAACCGGCGCGATCTCGGCCTGCTCGCCCTGCGCGTGGGGACCGGAGCGGTACTCGCCGCCCATGGCACACAGAAACTGTTCGGCTGGTTCGGGGGCAGCGGGCTCGAAGGCACCTCCAGGGCGATGGAGGCCATGGGGTTCCGCCCCGGGAAGCACGCGGCCGTCGCCGCCGGGCTCGGCGAGGCGGGCGGGGGAGCGCTGCTCGCCCTCGGACTGGCCACTCCGGCGGCCGGGGCGGCGGCCGCCGGTGCCATGGCGGGAGCGGTCTCCGTGCACTACCCCGCAGGTTTCTTCGCCCAGGCCGGGGGCTACGAATACCCCGCGTTCCTCGGCTTCACCGCGGCGGCCCTCGGTCTCACCGGTGCGGGCCGCTACTCCCTCGACCATGCCACCGGCCACCGCCTCGACCAGGCGTGGACCGTCGCGGTCGCCTTCGTCGGCAGTGCGCTGGCCGCGGCCGTGGTGCTCAACAAGCGCGCCGCCGAGCAGGAAGAGGAGTAGCCGTACAGCTCGCCAGGGTGCGTCGCCGGGCGTGACTGGACCCGGCGCGCGGGGGCAGGCGCATGGCGAGAACCTGGAGCCGTAGGGCCCCATCGACCCCGGGAGCCTCGTATGACGCAACCGCAGCCACCTCCGCCACCGCCCATCCCGCCCCCGGACCCTCTCGGCCCGCACCCGGGCCCTGCCCCCGGTCCGGTCCCCCCGCCGGAACCGCCCCCCGGCCCTCCGCCGGAGCCCATCCCCAGCCCCCCGGGCCCAGCCCCGGTCCCGGAGCCGGAGCCTTCCCCTCCACCGGGCTGAGGGGGCGCGCCTGCGGCGGGCTTGACTCCCCCTTCGCCCTGCGGGCGTGGGGGGACCCTCAGACGGGCTGGGTTTCCCAGCCCCTCCGGCGTTTGAGGAGCGCGGTCCGGGGCGGAGCCCCGGCGGGGGTTCGGGGCGGAGCCCCCGCAAAACGGGGGCTGGGGCAGAGCCCCAGTTGCGGGAAGGGGCGGGGCGGGGAAAGAAGCCCGCCGCACGCGCGGCTACTCGCTGCGCATCTCCGACCGGTCCCCGCCCCACAGCGTGTGGAACGACCCGTCACGATCCGTCCGCCGATACGTGTGCGCGCCGAAGTAGTCGCGCTGCCCCTGCGTCAACGCCGCCGGCAGCCGCCTCGCCCGCAGCGCGTCGTAGTATGCGAGCGCCGCCGAGAAGCCGGGCGTCGGGACGCCCTGGCGCGCGGCCTCCGCGACCACCGCGCGCCAGTCGTCCTGGGCGGCGCCGATCTCGTCGGCGAACTGCTTGTCGGACAGCAGGCTCGGCAGATCCCGCTGCGCGTCGTACGCCCCGCGGATCCGGTCCAGGAACGCCGCCCGGATGATGCAGCCCGCCCGCCAGATCGAGGCGACCGCGCCCAGGTCGATGCCCCAGTCGTAGGCGTCGCTGCCGGCCCGGATCTGGTGGAAGCCCTGCGTGTACGACACGATCTTCGACGCGTACAGGGCCTGCTCGACCTGCTCGGCGAAGCGCGCCGCGGCCTCCTCGCCGAGTGCCTGCGGCACCGGCCCGGGAAGGCCGCGTGAGGCCTCCCGCAGCTCGGCGTGCCCGGAGAGCGAGCGGGCGAACACGGCCTCCGCGATGCCGGAGACCGGGATGCCGAGGTCCAGCGCGATCTGGACGGTCCAGCGTCCGGTTCCCTTCTGCTCGGCCCGGTCCGCGACGATGTCGACGAACGGCTTCCCGGTCGCGGCGTCCGTATGCGCCAGCACCTCCGCCGTGATCTCGATCAGATACGAGTCGAGCCGACCCGTGTTCCAGCCGCGGAAGGTCTCGGCGATCCGCGCGGGGGAGTAGCCCGCCACCTCGCGCAACAGGTGGTACGCCTCGGCGATCAGCTGCATGTCCGCGTACTCGATGCCGTTGTGCACCATCTTCACGAAGTGACCCGCACCGTCGGGGCCGATGTGCGCGGTGCAGGGGGTGCCGTCCTCGGCCTTCGCGGCGATCTTCTCCAGGAGCGGGCCGAGCGAGGCGTACGACTCCTCGGATCCGCCCGGCATGATGCTGGGCCCGTGCAGCGCGCCCTCCTCACCGCCCGAGATGCCCACACCCACGAAGTGGATCCCGCGTGCGCGCAGTTCGCGCTCGCGCCGCCGGGTGTCGGCGAAGTGCGCGTTGCCGCCGTCGATGATGACGTCACCGGGCTCGAGCAGCGGGGCGAACTCCTCGATCACGGCGTCCGTCGGGTCGCCCGCCTTGACCATGATGACGAGCCGTCGTGGCCGCTCAAGGGCCGCGACGAACTCCTCCGGGCTCTCGGCCGGCACGAAGGAGCCCTCGTCACCGAACGCCTCGACCAATTCGCGCGTCCTCGCGGTGGTCCGGTTGTGCACGGCGACGGTGAAGCCGTTGCGCGCGAAATTGCGGGCGAGATTGCGGCCCATGACCGCGAGCCCGGTGACGCCGATCTGGGCGGTACCACTCATGCGTGTGCTCCAGGAGTCCTTGTGTCGGTGGTGGTGTTCGTCGTGCTCGTCGAGTCGTCGGCAGTGCCCCTCCGCATGGCCAGTATCAATACGGACGGGGGATGGGGGGCGTTCATGGAGAGCGAAGTCGCCCGCGCGGCGCAGGATTCCCGGGTTCCGCCAAATGGCCTCATCTTTACGCCACTTGGCGCCCTGTCCAGCCCCGTCCGAGCCCCTTGTCATGGCCTGTTCCGAGCGTCTAGCTTTGCGGCTGCTGATGTGTTCCAGGGGGGACCTATGACCGTTCGCGGACGTCACCGTCGCTACCAGCCCAGCCGGATCAACCGGGCCTCGCTCACCGTCACGGCGGGCGGTGCGGGCATGGCCCTGCCGCTGATGGGCGCGGGCACGGCGAACGCGGCGTCCGTCGACGTCTGGGAAAAGGTCGCGGCCTGCGAGTCCACCGGGAACTGGCAGATCAACACCGGAAACGGTTATTTCGGCGGGTTACAGTTCAGCCAGTCCACGTGGGAGGAATACGGCGGAACGGCCTACGCCCCGCGTGCCGATCTCGCCGACAGGGACCAGCAGATCGCCGTCGCCGAGAAGGTCCTCAAGGGGCAGGGCCCGCGCGCCTGGCCGGATTGCTCGGTCCGCGCCGGACTGACCCGGGGCGGCGAAGCTCCCGACATCTCACCGCAGGGGCACCCGCAGCGAGGGACCAAGGCCGCACCGGCCGCGCGCACCCAGCAGGCGGCGACCCCCACGACGGTCCCCAACCAGCGCCGCGAGAGCTACACGATCGCGAGCGGCGACTCCCTCTCCGGCATCGCGGCCGCCGAGCGCGTCAAGGGCGGCTGGCGGGCCCTGTACGAGGCCAACCGCGAGGTCGTCGGCGACGACCCCGATCTCATCCACCCCGGCCAGAAGCTGCTCCTGCGGGTCTCGGCGCCGAAGCGGCCCGCGCCCGCGACCCCGCCGAAGGGTTCGGCGCGGCCCCAGAGCCCCCCGAAGTCCCAGCCCTCGAAGTCCCAGCCCCCGAGGTCCGAGGCCCCGAGCACCCGGCCGCCCACGTCTCAGCCGTCCCGGCCGCCCGTATCCCGCGCCCCGAAGCCCACGGCGCAGCCGCGCCAGAAGGCGCGCACCGAGCGCACCGAGCGCACGGCCCGCACCGAGCGCCCCGCCGCCCGCGCAACCTTCAGCGCACCCGTGTCCGCGAGCCCCGGCACCCCCTACCGCGAGGCGGGATCGTCCTGGTCCAGCGGCTACCACACGGGCGTCGACTTCGCGGTGCCCACCGGCACCTCGGTGAAGGCCGTTGCCTCCGGCCGGGTCGTCTCGGCCGGCTGGGCGGGCGCGTACGGCTACCAGATCGTCATCCGGCACACGGACGGCAGGTACAGCCAGTACGCCCACCTCTCGGCGCTCACGGTCCGCGAGGGGCAGCAGGTGAACAGCGGCCAGCGGATCGCCCGTTCAGGATCGACCGGCAACAGCACCGGTCCGCACCTCCACTTCGAGGTGCGCACGGGGCCTGGGTACGGCTCCGACATCGATCCGCTCGCCTATCTCCGGTCGGGCGGTGTCAGGATCTGAACCGCTCCCGCCCGCCGGCGTCCGCTCCATCGTCAGCAGCACCAGCCCGGCGGCGGCGACGGCCGCGCAGGCGAGGGCGACGACCGTGCCCGTGAGGCCGTAGCGGAAGCGCTCCCCGAAGAGCGCGACCCCCACGGCCGCCGCGACGACCGGATTGACCACCGTCACGGTGGCCAGCGGTGCGGCGAGCCCCGCGCCCCGGTACGAGGCCTGGGACAGCAGCAGCCCCAGCGTCGCCAGTCCCGCTATCACCAGCAGACTGGGCAGCAGGCCCGCCACCGAGCCGTCGGACCACTGCACGGCGACGGTCTTCGTGAACACCGAGGCCACCCCGAAGGCCACCCCCGCCGCACCCGCGAGCACCACACCGCGCACCACGGGCCGCCGCACCCGGTGGGCAACGAGGAACAGCGCGGCGCTCGCGCCGAACGCCGCCGCGGCCAGCACCAGCCGTTCCTCCCCGGCCGGGGCTCGGGACTCCGTGCTCCCGGTCAGGGCCAGCAGCCCGGCCAGGCCCACCGTCGCCATCACCGCGCCCCGCCAGGCGGCCGCCCCCGCCCTGCGCCGCACGAACACCGCCGCCATCGGCAGGGCGAAGACCATGGTCAGCGCGCCGAGCGGCTGCACCAGGCTCAGCGGGCCGTACGCCAGCGCCCCGACGTGCAGCAGTCCGCCCAGCCCGTTGAGCACGAGGCCCGTCCACCATCCGGCACTGCGCAGCGGCGCGTACGCCCTGCCGGGCGCGGTGTCGGCCACGCGCTCCTGCACGATCGCCGCGGCCGCGTAGGCGACGGCCGAGACCAGCGACAGAAGCACGGACAGTGCGAGGGAGCTCATGGGCTCAACGATCTCCCTCGCACCGCCCCGAGTCGTCGTCCTTGAGCAGTTACTTGGTCATACTGCCGACGGAGTAGACGGAGCACGGCGTACGACGTGAGGTGTGCGACCCCCGTAGGGGACCCGCAGCGTGCGCCGGGGCGTGCGCCGGAACCGGCACCGAAGTGCCGGTCAGAAAGAGGCGAACCGGACCTTGCCGGTGTCCAGGTCGAAGCGCGCCCCAGCGACCGCGGCGCCTTCGAAGGCATGGTCGGCGGCGAGTGTCCGGCGTACCCGCGCCACGTTCGCCCGCACGGTGTTCTCCACCCAGTCGCCGGGGCGGCCCTGGGTCTCGCGCGCGGAGGGGGCGATGTCGTTCACGACCCTGGCGAGATGGCCGGTCGGGGACTCGCCGGTCCTCACGTGCTCCACCGCGGCGGACACGGCCCCGCACCGCTCGTGGCCGAGGACGAGTATCAGGGGTATGTGGAGCTCCTCGACGCCGTACTGGATGCTGCCGAGCACGGCCTCGTCGAGGGCCTGCCCCGCGGACCGTATGACCAGCAGGTCCCCGAGCCCCTGGTCGAAGACCAGCTCGGGCGGCACGCGCGAGTCGATGCAGCCGAGGACGACGGCGAAGGGGTGCTGGGACACGGCGACGTCGCGCCGCCGGGCGGCGTCCTCGTGCGGATGCCGCTGCACGCGTGCCGCCCACCGGGCGTTGCCGGCCCGTAACCGGGCCAGCGCCTCGTCGGCGGTCGCGGGGCGGGCGCCCGGCGAAACGTGGGGGGTGGCGGGAGTCGCAGCGCGGGCGGAGGGCAGTGCCACGGTCATCGCCGCGGCCGTCATGCCGAGTACTGCTCGGCGGTTTCGAAGATTCACATGGCCCAGGTGATGTCGACCGGACCATGACATGTATCGGATTTGATCGATGCGATACCAGATTTTGATCGAAGCGAAGCGCTTTCGCGACGCAGCGTAGCCATTTGGGTGAGTGCCCGTGGCTGACGTAAAGTTCCGCTTTTGGAAACTTCACGCGGGACTCAGGGCACGCGGGACTCAGGACACAGGGAACGGCAGCGGCGATGACGGTGACACAGGACGGCCCCGGCCAGCAGTGCGGGCCGGGCCAGGAACCGGACCAGGAGTACGGGCCGGGCATCGACCCCGAGCGTATGGCCGTCTGCCTGAGCGTTCTCGAAGAGCTCGACGCGCTCGAGGTCGACCACCCCGACGCGATCACGGTCCGCCGGGCCACCGCCGGGATCTACCGGACCGTGAAGCAGCGCCGCCGCCAGGAGCGCCGCGCCGCCAAGACCGCCAACGACAAGGCCGTCACCGAAGCCACCGCCACCGGCTCCGCGCAGCGCATCGACGACGAGACCGAGGGCATCCTGCCCTCCTCGGTCACGGAGGCCGGCCGGATCGCCGGGATACTCCAGCGCCCGCGCTCCTGCTACGTCTGCAAGACGCGGTACGTCGAGGTCGACTACTTCTACCACCAGCTCTGCCAGGACTGCGCCGCCGAGAACCGCGCCAAGCGCGACGCCCGCGCCGACCTGACCGGCAAGCGCGCCCTGCTCACCGGCGGCCGCGCCAAGATCGGCATGTACATCGCGCTGCGGCTGCTGCGCGACGGCGCCCACACCACGATCACCACGCGTTTCCCCAAGGACGCCATCCGGCGCTTCAAGGCCATGGACGACTCGGCGGACTGGATGCACCGCCTGGAGGTCGTCGGCATCGACCTGCGCGACCCCGCGCAGGCGGTCGCCCTGGCGGAGCAGGTCGCCGAGCAGGGCCCGCTGGACATCCTCATCAACAACGCGACGCAGACCGTGCGCCGCCTGCCCTCCGCCTACGCCGCCCTGGTCGAGGGCGAGAGCGCTCCGCTGCCCGCCGGTGAGCTGCCCGCCCACCACGTGATCGGCGCCTTCAACTCCGGCGCGGTCGGTGATCTCGGAAGGTCGGCCGCGCTGCCCGTCGGCGTCAGCGGCCTGGACGCGCAGAAGGTCGCCGACCTCGCCCTGGTCGCCGGCAACGCCAGCGTCGAGCGGCACCGCGACGGCAGCGCCATCGACGCGGGCGGCCTGGTGCCGGACGTCGTCGACACCAACACCTGGGTGCAGAGCATCGAGCAGATCTCCCCGGTGGAGCTCCTCGAGACCCAGCTGTGCAACTACACGGCACCGTTCATCCTGATCAGCAAGTTGCGGCCGATCATGGCCGAGGCTGCGAGGAAGGCGTCCAGCGGCCGCGCCTACGTCGTCAACGTCTCGGCGATGGAGGGCGTCTTCGGCCGTGGCTACAAGGGCGCGGGGCACCCGAACACCAATGCCGCGAAGGCCGCGATGAACATGGTGACGCGGACCAGCGCCCAGGAGATGTTCCAGACCGACGGCATCCTCATGACCTCCGTCGACACCGGCTGGATCACCGACGAGCGCCCGCACTTCGACAAGCTGCGCCTGGCCGACGAGGGCTTCCACGCCCCGCTCGACCTGGTCGACGGCGCCGCCCGCGTCTACGACCCCGTGGTGCGCGGCGAGGCGGGCGAGGACCTCTACGGCTGCTTCCTCAAGGACTACGCCCCGGGGAACTGGTAGCTCTCACCCGTTTGGCCGTAACCCCCGGGCGCGCAGGGCCGTCCGGGGGTTTCCTGTACCCGATGGGCCGTCACCTCTTCGGGTTTTCCTGTACAGAAACACCCAATGTGACGTACCCCATCGAGCGCGGACGCGCTCATTTGGTTACCCTGGACCGAACGGACGGCCGCCAAGGGCCCACGAAACCCTCCTCGGCCGCCCTGGGACAGGCTCACAACCGCGGCCGCGATCCCGCCCGAGAAACGGCGCCACCGCGACCGGACTGCCCTTGTCCCCCTGTTACGCGACACAAAGGAGTGCGCGGTGACACCCGAAATGACCAAGAACGAAGACCGGCCGGCGGAACGCGGCGATCGGGCCCGGCGGCCCGATGAGCTCGGCAGCCTCGAAGTCTGGGCCAGGTCCGCCCCGATCCGGCTTGCCGGATACGAGGACGACCTCGCGGAGCCGCACATTCTGCCCGGCGTCGACTGAGCGTCCACTGGGCGACCACTCGGCGGGCTGTCGGCCGCTGTGCCCCTCGTACCCCCCGGTTTCCTGACGGACCGGGGGGTACGGCCCGTTCACACGCTCCGCCCGGCCGGAGCGTGCGTCGTGCTCAGCCGGGTCGGCGGCAGGTAGTCACGCAGATAGCGCCGCTGCCACCAGGCGCCCGTGGCCCTCAGCTGCCGCCACGTCGTGTACTCGTAGTGGTAGAGGCGGGCCCGGACGTACAGCGGCGGGGCGTCGGGGAAGGGGTTGCGGCGCAGCAGCCGCAGTGTGTCGGGGTCGTTGTCGAGCAGCCGCTCGACGAAGGCGCCGAACCAGGGGCGGGCGTAGCCGGGGGAGAGCGCCGCGAACCACATCAGCCAGTCCAGGCGCAGATGGTACGGGGCGAACTGGCGGGGCCAGTGTCGGATATCCCCCGGTTTGCCATGGAACTCGTACTCGCGCCACACCGTACCGGCGCGCAGCACCGGCTCGTCCGTGCCCTCCATCACGACCTCCAGCCGGACCCGCCCCACGGTGCCGAACGCGCCGTACGTGTTGACCAGGTGCAGCGGATCGAAGGAACGGTTCATCGCCTGGCTCCTGGAGAGCAGATTGCGCGCCGGGCGGTAGCTGAGGGCCAGCACCAGCACGGTCACCGCGATCACGAGGACCTCGTACCAGAGCGGCGGCGCCGGGAGCGGATGCGGCCCGGCGAGCAGGGAGCCGTCGACGGCGGACAGCGCCAGGACGATCGTCAGCCAGTTCAGCCAGGCGAAGTTCCCCGAGACGACCAGCCAGAGCTGGGTGAGGATGATCAATCCGGCCGCCACGCTCGCGATCGGCTGCGGGGTGAACAGGAGGACCGGCACCAAAAGTTGCGTGACGTGGTTCGCCCCGGCCTCCACCCGGTGCAGCGGGCCCGGCAGATGGTGGAAGAACCAGCTCAGTGGGCCGGGCATCGGCTGGGTCTCGTGGTGGAAGTACAGGCAGGTCAGTCTGCGCCAGCATTCGTCGCCGCGGATCTTGATCAGTCCGGCGCCGAACTCCACCCGGAACAGCAGCCAGCGCAGCAGCCACAGCACCAGCACGGGCGGCCCGGCCCGCTCGTTGCCCAGGAAGATCGCGAGGAAGCCCGTCTCCAGCAGCAGGGATTCCCAGCCGAAGGCGTACCAGGTCTGTCCCACGTTGACGATCGACAGGTACAGCGCCCACAGCACCGCCCACCACAGCATCGCGGTCCACAGCGGAAGGTGATCGGCCGCGCCGCCCACCAGCGCCGCCGCGAGCACCGCCCCGGACCAGGCCATGGCCGCGAAGAACCGGTCGGAGTAGTGGAGTTGGAAGATGCTGGGCGCCCGTCGCATCGGTACGAGGCGTACGTACTCGGGCACCGGGAGCATGCCGCGCGCGCCGATCAGGGCGCGGAACTGGAGAGCGGCGGCCACGAAGGCGACGAGGTAGACGGCGGCCAGCGTCCGCTGGAAGACCAGCCTGCTCAGCCAGTAGTCGGGTGCCGTGAACCACTCCATCGCGGACCTCCGGTACCTCCAGTATCGGCCGGGTTCGCGATCCGCCGCAGCGTGGTGCCGAGCCGGCGGGCGTACAGCCGTTGAAGTACGGGAACGAGGGGTCCGGCGAGCCGCGTGTACCAGCGGGCGGGCCTGCTGAAGGCCATTACGGTGAACCAGACCGAACCGTCGTCCCGGAGCTCCACGACGAAGGATTCCTCGCCGCGCTCCGGATGGCCCACCCGGGTGCCGTAGGCGAAGCCCGTGCGGTCCCCTTCGTACTCCGCCCAGATCACCCGGCACGGGGCCCTGAACCGGAGCGGCCCGAGGCCCAGGGACACCTCGACGGCCGCGCCGGGCTCGGCGTGCGGCGAGGTGGCCCGCACGCGCGCGCCCGTCGCCCGGTGCATGTGGAAGGCGGTGACCGCGGCTCCGGCGGCCTCGAAGGCCGCGCGGCCGCTGCCGATGCGGGTGCGGTGGTGGAGGTGGTGGTAACCGTCGGGGAGCGGGCCGACGCGGGTGGCACCGACTTCCCGGTAGTTGAGTGCGGCAGTGCTGCTCTTCACGCGCTGATCTCCTCGGAGTGTGCGTCCCGGGGCTTGTCCGGTGTCGGCATGTGGGGGGTCAGCCGCCGCCAGGCCAGCATCGAGCAGAGCGCGAAGCCCAGCGCGTTGCCGAGGCCGTGGGTGGCGGCCATCCAGCTCAGGTTCGGATGCGGCAGCCCGGTCGCCTCGCCCACCGCCCAGCTCAGCGCCAGCAGCATCGTCGCCACCAGCACCGCGGCCGACACCGCGAGGAGCCGTCGGGTGAGCGGTCCATCCTGGCTCGTCCGTACGTCACGCCAGGTCAGCAGGCCGACGGCCCACATTCCGGCGGTCAGCACCAGCGCTCCGACCAGTTCGGCCCAGTCGTCGACGAAGTACCCCGCGAGGACCAGCAGGGTGCCGAGCGGCACGCTGAGCGCGGCGAAGCGGCCCGCCGGGCCGTCGGCCGTGCGGCAGACCAGCCCGGCCACCAGTGCGGCGGCGAATCCGGCGTAGTGGAAGTGGGGCACGGTCAGGGCCAGGATCTCCAGATCGAAGCCGAAGAGCCGGTGCCCCGCACGCTCGGCCACCAGCGCGCTGCCGGCGACCGCCGGGGTGACCAGGGCAGTCAGTACGGCGATCTCGGCGGGGTGCAGTGAGCGCGTACGGGCGTACCGGGCCGGGGCGTGCAGGGCGAGCGCCAGGGTGGCGAGCGCGTACGTCGTGGCCAGGGCGGTGGCGAGGGCGCCACGCGGCAGCCACAGCGCGAGCGCGCCCGGGGCGGCGAGCAGCGGCCACAGGTGGCGCAACAGCACCGGACCGGGGTCGCCGATCAGGCGCAGGCCCATCGGCACGATCACCAGCATGCCCAGCATCACGATCACGTTGACAAGTGCGCTGCTCATGCCGGACTCCCTGCTCGAACGCCGCTTGAACGTGTTCAATTCCTTGCGTGAGCCTATGGCAATTCTTGAACGCGTTCAAGTCGCGCGATGGTCCGGGATGAGGCAGAAGAGAGATCAACAAGCGAGATCAACGAGAGAAATCGCTCCGGGCGAAGTCGACCAGGCGGGAGATCGCGGGACATGTCTGCCAACTCACCGATGCGTGGCCGGTATGCCGGCCGAGCGGCACTGCCGGCGGGGCTGTCGGCCGTCGTGCTGCTGACGGGCTGCTCCATCGGCGCCGACGAGGGCCAGGGCGGCGCGTCGCCGTCCCAGCAGGTCCATCTCCAGCCGTACGGCGAACAGGGGCCGGACCCGTTCACCCCGTCGACGGCGACCACCACGGCCGCCATGGGCGTCGCCGGCGGGGGCTCGGGGGGCGACGCGTCCCCCGGGCGGCCGCTGCGCGCGGTGCCGGGTTCCACGCCCGGCCTGTACGGCGGCACCCGTTCGGTCGCGAGCTGCGACGTCGAGCAGCAGATCCGCTTCCTCGCGGCCGACCGCACCAAGGGCCGCGCCTTCGCCCAGGGGGCCGGCATCGGGCAGGAGGACATCGCGGGCTTCCTCCGGGGGCTCACCCCGGTGCTCCTGCGCGCCGACGCCCGGGTCACCGGCCACGGCTACCGCGACGGCGCGGCTCACCGCCACCAGGCCGTACTCCAGGCCGGCACCGCCGTGCTGGTCGACGAGCACGGCTCACCACGAGTCCGCTGCGCCGCCGGAAACCCGCTCGCCCCGCCCGTGGTCGAGGACACGGCGGTGCAGCCACAGGGCAAGCCGTGGAGCGGCTACGACAGCGGCCGGGTCGTCGTCATCACCCGCGCGGCCCAGGCGCTGGACAGTCTCGTGATCGTCGACATCGCGGCCAACGCCTGGCTGGAGCGCAAGAGCGGGACGGACGGCGAGGCGGACAAGAAGCCCGACGTGCCGCCGTCGTACGCGCCGGGCCTGCATGTCACCGAGGCGCCGCGCACCTCCCGGCCCGAGGGCGGGGCGGGCGCCCGTCAGGACGGGTCGAGCCCGAAGCCGGCGCGCCCCGACGGGACGGACGCACGGCCGGACGCGCCGCGCCCGGAGCCGGAGGCCGGTGGCGGATCCGGCGACCTCGACGGAGGCGAGTCACTCGTCCAGCCGGACGAGCAGGGCGGGTCCGAGCCGCTCGATCCGGATGCGCTCGGTCCCGACGCGGAGGAGGGCGGCGAGTCCGGGGCGGACGGCTGGTTCGGCGAGGACGGTGGGGAGGGTGAAGGTGGTGAGGACGGCTGGTTCGGCGAGGGTGACGAGCTCGGTGAGCTCGGTGAGCTCGGTGAGCTCGGTGAGCTCGGTGAGCTTGGTGAGTTCGGCGAGTTCGGCGACGAAGCCGAGAGCGGCGGCGACATCGAGAGCGGCGGTGACGTCGAGGGTGCCGACGGTGGGGACCTTGGTGGAGACCTCGGTGGGGACCTCGGTGCGGACGGTGATTCCGAGGTGTCCGTCGACCAGGCCGATCCCGCCGAAGCCGACGACGCGGGCGATGTCGACGACTCGGGAGACTCGGGCGACGCGGGTGACTCCTCCGACCAGGGTGAGTCCTTCGAGGGCTGAGGGGACGCGGCAGGGGGCACCGCCCCCGCGTTCCACTCGCTCGAAAAATCGGACAAATAATGGCAGAGTGTCACCATGGCTGATCGGGCAGCGGGTGCCGTGTCGCTTCCCGACGACTGGCCCGTCCATCCGGATCTGAGCCTTGCCCTCAACCGCATGGGCAGCTTCGACTGGGACCTCGACACCGGGCTGATGCACCTGGACCAGTCCGCCCTCGATGTGTTCGAGATGGCGGCGGACGAGTACGACGGGCTCCCCGCCACCCTCGCCGCGCGTGTCCCGCCCAGTGAGGCGATACGCCTGGACGCACTGGTGGCGCAGGCCCTCAAGAACGGAAGCAGCGCCTACGGCGCCTACTTCCGTATCCGTTGCCGCGACGGCAGTCTCCGCTGGACCCACACCCAGGGCTCGGTCCGGCGGGACGCCTCGGGCCGTCCGCACCGCATCATCGGCATCGTGCGCGACGCCACGCAGGAGCTCGCCGACTCCAGCGCGCGCATGGAACTGGACGACGAACGCCGCCGCCAGACGAGCGTCGTCGAGAGCACGACGGCCGCCCTCGCCCACGCCAGGACCGTCAGGGACGTCATCGACGTACTGAAGGACTCGCACGGACTGGAGCATCTCGGAGCCACCAGCCTCGTCATGGGGCTGCTGGAATCGGGCGGCAGGATCCATCTCGTCGCGGAGGGGCCGGAGGGCTCCTTCGTGCCCGGCACGCGCTACACCCGGGTCGACGAGCAGTACCCGATGAGCGAGGTCATCCGCACGCTCGCACCCCGCTTCATCGAGTCCAAGGAGGACTTCGCCGAGTCCTATCCGCGGCTGTGGACACACATCGGCAGCCTCGGCATCAACGCGGCCGCGTATCTGCCGCTGATCGCCCAGGCCCGCCCGATCGGAGCACTGGGACTGCTCTATTCCGAGAAGACCGGCTTCACGACCGACGAGCGCAATCTGCTGGTCGCGCTCGGCAGCAGCATCGCGCAGAGCCTCCAGCGCGCCGTCCTGTTCGAGCAGGAGCACGACCTCGCCGAGGGGCTGCAGCAGGCGATGCTGCCGCGCCGGATCCCCGCGGTGCCCGGGGCGCAGATCGCGGTCCGCTACCGGTCGGCCCGGCTCGGCCGGGACATCGGCGGCGACTGGTACGACGTCATCCCCCTGCCCGGAGGACGCGTCGGCGCGGTCATCGGGGACGTCCAGGGGCACGACACCCACGCCGCCGCCGTGATGGGGCAACTGCGCATCGTGCTGCGCGCGTACGCCGCCGAAGGGCACACGCCGGCGACCGTGATGGCGCGGGCCTCCGTCTTCCTCCACGAACTCGACACCGAACGCTTCGCGACCTGTATCTACGCGGAGGCCGACCTGACCACCGGTGTGGTCCAGATGGTGCGGGCGGGTCACGTCGACCCGCTGCTGAGCGACACCGACGGCGAGTGCCGCCGGGTTCCGCTGGAGGGCGGGCTGCCGCTCGGCCTCTCCGCCGAGTTCGGCAGGCTGGAGTATCCGGTGGCCACCGTCGAACTGGACCCCGGGCAGACCCTGTTGCTCTACACCGACGGGCTGGTCGAGCTGCCGGGCGCCGACCTCGACGACGGGATGCAGCTGCTCACTTCCCTGGTCCGGGGCGGCCCGAGGGACCTCCAGATGCTGGCCGACCGGCTGTGCGAGGAGGTCGACGAGCGGGCCGGTGACGACGATGTGGCGCTGCTGCTGCTCCGCCGCCACGGCGCGTACGCACCGCGGGCGGGCGGCCGGCTCCAGCAGCACGTGGCGCAGAACGACCCGGAGGCGCTGAGTTCCGCCCGGCACATGATCCGGGCCGCGGTCCGGGCCTGGGGGGCGGGCGAGAGGTCCGACGAGATCGAGCTGGCCGCCGACGAGCTGATCACGAACGCGCTCATGCACACGGACGGCGGCGCCATCGTGACCGTACGCGTACTGTCGGGACCGGAACGCCGGCTGCGGGTGGAGGTCGAGGACCCGTCCAGCGCGCTGCCGCGCCGCCGGGAGGCGGGCGAGTCCGGGGTGTCGGGGCGGGGGTTGATGCTGGTGGACCGGCTGGCGGACGTCTGGGGTGTGGAATCGCGCGGCAGCGGCAAATGTGTGTGGTGCGAGTTCATCGTCCAGGACCGATCAGCAACCTGATCATTACCAAATGCTAACCGTACGTAACGTAACTGTACTTGACCGTAACCGACCGCAGGCGATTGACTGCATGTCCCTGTGTTCCGGCCTCTAGGACATGAGGACCCCCTTGAGCACTGAGCTTCTGGCACCTCTCGATCTGGCGTTCTGGCACCTCGAGTCCGCCGACCACCCCATGCACCTCGGCGCGCTCGCCCATTTCGCGCCGCCCGCGTGCGGCGAACCGGACGGCCGCGGAGTCGAGGAGATCCTCGAACTGCTCGCCACCCGCGCCGCCGCGATCCCGCGGCTGCGGATGCGGGTGCGTGACGTGCTGCTGCCGGTGGGCGGCGCGGCCTGGGCCGTCGACACGGAGTTCGACGTCCGGCGGCATCTACGCCAGATCCGGCTCCCGGCGGGCGACTTCGCCGCCGGGGCCGCCCGGCTCGCCGGTGAACTGATGGAACGACCACTGGAGCGCGGGCTGCCGCCGTGGGAGATGTACCTCCTCACCGGGGGGCCCGGCGACCCGTTCGCCGTTCTCGTGAAGCTGCACCACGCCCTGGCCGACGGAATGCGTGCCGTCGCGATCGGCGCCGGCATCTTCGACGAGATCGCCGACGCCCGCGCCGCCCGCACGCGGACCGGCCGCGCACGCCGGGGCGGCAGGGCCGGCCGCACGACGGTCGCCGGGCTGGCCCGTGGCCGCATCGAGGAACTGAGCAGGGCCCTCGGGGTCGGCGCCTCCCTCGTCGGCGCGTCGCTCGCGCGCGCGAGCCGGCTCGATCCGCGCGGCGCGGCCGCGCTCATCGCGAGTTCGAGCGGCACGCGCCGGATCGCCACGGCCAGGCTCTCGCTGGACGACGTCCAGCAGGTCCGGCGGGTGGCGGGCGGCACCTCGAACGACGTCCTGCTCGCGATCGTCGCCGGAGCGCTGCGGCGCTGGATGTCCGAGCGCGGTGAGTCCCTGCCGCTCACCGACCCGCGCGCCCTCGTCCCGGTGTCCCGGCGACGTCCCGGCAGTCCGCCCGGCTCCGGGAACCGCCTCTCCGCCTATCTCCTCGGGCTCCCCGTGGCGGAGCCCGACCCCTGGGCCCGGCTCCACACGGTCCGCACCGCCATGGACCGCAACAAGGCCGCCGGACCGCTGCGGGGGCCCGGCGCGGTGGCCGTCCTCGCCGACCAGCTCCCGCCGCTCGCCCACCGCTTCGGCGCGCCGCTCGCCGGGAACGCGGCGCGGATGCTCTTCGACCTCCTCGTGACCAGCGTGCCGCTGCCGCGCTCGGCACTCTCGCTCGGTGGATGCCCGCTCCGCGAGATCTACCCGATGGCGCCGCTCGCCCGTGGCCAGTCGCTGGCGGTCGCGATGTCCACGTACGGGGGCCACGTCCATGTCGGCCTGGTCGCCGACGGCAAGGCGGTCCCGGACGCGGACCGTCTCGCCCACGCGGTGGAATCCGAACTGGCGTCCCTGGTGGCCCTGATCCGGTAACCCGGACGGGGGCGCCTGCGGCGGGCTTGTTCCCCTACCCGCCCCTTCCCGCAACTGGGGCTCCGCCCCAGCCCCCGTTGCGGGGGCTCTGCCCCCGAACCCCCGCTCCTCAATCGCCGGAGGGGCTCCTACGGAGCCCGTCTGGGGGCGACCCCCACGCCCGCAGGGCGTAGGGGGAGTTTGAGGACACGGCCGGAGGCCGTACGGGGGGCTGGGGGCTTGCCCCTAGTTTTCGGGAAGGGGCGGGGTCGGGAAAGAAGCCCGCCGCAGGCGCCCCCCAGTAATCACCACCCTGCGGCCCCCCTCCCCGTGCGGCACGCTGGAGGCATGCCGGAGCTGCCAGAGGTCGAGGCGCTCAGAGAGTTCCTCGACAGCCACCTCGTGGGCAAGGAGATCGCCAAGCTCCTGCCCGTGGCGATCAGCGTGCTCAAGACGTACGACCCTCCGCTCACCGCCGTCGAGGGCGCCGAAGTCGTCTCCGTACGCCGGCACGGCAAGTTCCTCGACATCGCGACCGACACGAGGGACCACGAGGAGCTGCACCTCGTGTTCCATCTCGCGCGGGCCGGGTGGCTGCGGTGGAAGGACGTCCTTCCGTCCGGCCCGCCCCGGCCCGGCAAGGGCCCGCTCGCGCTGCGCGCCGCACTCACCGGTGGGGACGGGTTCGATCTGACCGAGGCGGGCACCACCAAGCGGCTCGCCGTGTATCTCGTACGGGACCCCGCCGACGTGCCCGGCATCGCGCGGCTCGGGCCCGACCCGCTCGCGGACGGGTTCGGGCGGGAGGAGTTCGCCGGGCTGCTCGCCGGTGAGCGACGGCAGATCAAGGGCGCGCTGCGCGACCAGAGCCTGATCGCCGGGATCGGCAACGCCTACAGCGACGAGATCCTGCACGCCGCGCGGATGTCGCCGTACAAGCTCACCTCGAAACTCACCGACACCGAGATCACCGCGCTGTACGAGGCGATGCGGAGCACCCTCGCGGAGGCCGTCGAGCGCTCGCACGGCCTCGCCGCCGGAACGCTCAAGGCCGAGAAGAAGAGCGGCCTGCGCGTGCACGGCCGTACCGGCGAACCCTGCCCCGTATGCGGCGACACGATCCGCGAAGTGTCCTTCCACGACTCGTCGTTGCAGTACTGCCCCACCTGCCAGACCGGCGGAAAGCCGCTCGCCGACCGCCGTTTGTCACGGCTGCTGAAATGACACCAGTCGTTCGCCACCGACCGTACGGACCTCCAGGTGGTCGATCTCCTCGGGCCGCAACGCCGTCCCCGCCTCCATCCCCAGCGGCTCCTCGTTCCCGGCCGATGTCCACGTGGCGACCGGATAGTCCCGGCCGTCCCTGCCGACCACGACCAGCTCACACGTCTGCGCACCGGGCACCCCGCCCAGCCGCAGCGTCACCTCCGTGCCCCAGTCCGTCCCGCGCAACGACACCGCCCCGGAGGCCCGTTCGGGGCCGTCGAGCACCACCGTGGCGACCGGCAGCGCGACGATCAGCGCGGCGGCCGCCGCCACAAGCCGCAGCCGGCGCCGGGCACCGCGCCGCCGTCGTACCGCGACCCCCTCCAGCAGCCGGTCCAGCAGCCGCGGCGACGGACGGGCCTCGGGCCGCCCCGGTCCGGCGAACGAGGACAGCGCCGAGGCGACCGGGGTGAACTCCGCCAGGCGCACCGCGCACAGGACGCACTCCGACAGATGCTCCTCGAAGCGGAACGCGTCCGCGGGAGTGAGGACCCCCAACGCATAGGCGGCGACATCACGGTGCCGCTCCAGCAGATCCATGGGGCATTCCTCGATTCGCGTGGTGCGTACGCACGTGCCGTGCCGTGCCGTACTGTGCCGTTCTGTTCCGTGTTGCCGTCCCGTCGTCGTGAAGTACGCAGAAAGACCCTTCCGTACTCATCGGTCGACGGCGGAAGTGTTTCGTTCGTCGGACAATCCGTGGCCCTGTACGGCCCCCGCCCCTACACTCCGCACCATGCTGCGCGTACTGGCCGTCGACGACGAGAAGCCCGCTCTCGAGGAGCTGCTGTACCTGCTGAGGTCCGACCCGCGCGTGGGCAGTGCCGAGGGAGCCACCGACGCGACCGAGGCGCTCCGCCGCATCACCCGGGCGCTGGAGGCGGGACCCGGTGGCGCGGAGGCCATCGATGTCGTCTTCCTCGACATCCACATGGCCGGGCTCACCGGGCTCGACATCGCCAAGCTGCTCGCCGGTTTCGCCAGGCCGCCGCTCATCGTCTTCGTCACCGCGCACGAGGGCTTCGCCGTACAGGCCTTCGACCTCAAGGCCGTCGACTACGTACTCAAGCCCGTCCGCCGGGAGCGGCTCGCCGAAGCCGTCCGCCGGGTGACCGGACTGGTGGCCGCGCCCGCCACCGGGGCCGTGCCCGAACCCGCCGCCGAGCCGCACCCCACGCCCGCCGGATCCCCGGTGACGGAGATGCCCGGATCCGCCGACGGGACGGCCTCCGAGCAGATCCCGGTGGAGCTCGGCGGCGTCACCCGGTTCGTCGCGATCGACGACATCGCCTACGTCGAGGCCCAGGGCGATTACGCCCGGCTGCACACGGCCGACGGCAGCCACCTCGTCCGGATCCCCCTGTCCACACTGGAGGAGCGCTGGGCTTCGCGTGGATTCGTCCGTATCCACCGCAGTCATCTCGTCGCCCTCGGCCGTATCGAGGAACTGCGCCTGGACGCCGGGGCGACCACCGTCCGGGTCGGCACGGCCGAGCTGGCGGTCAGCCGCCGCCACGCACGCCAGCTGCGCGATCTGCTGATGCGCCACGCCAGGGGCTGAGCGTCCGGGGCTGAGCGTCCGGGGCGGGGCGCCAGGGACTGGGCGTCAGGGGCTGAGCGCCCGCGGCCGGGCGCCAGGAGCCGAGCGCCGTGGACGAGCGCCGGAGGACGCCCGCCGAGGCGCCCGGGGAAGGCCGATCACGACGGTCCGGAGTGCCGACCGTTCGCCGCACACGACCGACCGCTCGGCGCTCCGGCCGGGCCGTACGGCGATGGGCAGTCCGTTCGGTTCGTTGTGCCCCCTTCGCCCCGCATACCCTTGATCCGCAAGGGAAAAGGGGCCTGATGTCCGATATCGAAGCGCTGCTCAAGGAGCTCAGCGGTCTTCAGCCGATCCGGCCGTCGAGCCCGGGTGACGTCACCCAACTGCTCGTCAGGGCGAAGAGTGCAGCCGGTCGCTGGGCGGATGTGCTGTACGAGATCCAGGAGTCGACCCAGGGGCTGGTCGGTGCCCGAACCGAGGCGGCCCTGGAGGCCGCGTTCCGCAGGGCCGAGCAGTCGTACGTCGAGCTGGAGATCGCGCTCGCCGACTGCGGGCGGAAGCCCAGCAGCTGACGAGGTCTGTTCCGGCCGACCCGCTCTGCGTAGACTCCAGCCGCCGATCAAGTCCGCCGAGAGATGCGGGAGTGGACGACGATGTCTGCAGACCAGCCACCCCGCCGTGAGGTCGTCACGGGGGTACCCCGCGCCGCCCGCCGCAGGGCCGGGTACGCACCGGCCCGCTCCGAGATCAGCGAGCAGACCGCGCTCGGCAGTGTCTACGTACGCTCCCTGATGCGCAGCCAGCTGCGTGCCGCGCTGTGCGCCCTGGGCGCGCTCGCCCTCATGGTCGGCAGCCTTCCGCTGCTGGTCGCCTTCCCCGCCGCAGTCCTCGGCTCCTTCTCGTCGCCCGAGCCGTTCCTCTGGGTCGTGCTCGGCGTCGTCGTCTATCCCGTGATGTGGCTGATCGCCCGCTGGTACGTCCGTCGTGCCGAGCGCAACGAACACGACTTCACCGGACTCGTCGAAAGCCGTTGACGGTGCGGGCGAAGGACAAGGACCCGAAGTGAACCAGACCTACGCGGTGGCGGCCGTGGCCGTGGTCGTCCTCGCGACGGTGCTCATCGGCGCGCTCGGCCTGCGAATATCGCGGACCACCTCCGACTTCTACGTCGCCTCACGCACCGTCAAGCCCGGCCTGAACGCCGCCGCGATCAGCGGCGAGTACCTCTCCGCCGCCTCCTTCCTCGGCATCGCCGGACTGGTGCTCCTCCAGGGCCCCGACATGCTCTGGTACCCGGTGGGATACACCGCCGGCTACCTCGTCCTACTGGTCCTGGTCGCCGCCCCGCTGCGCCGCTCGGGGGCGTACACCCTCTCCGACTTCGCCGAGGTCCGCCTCGAATCGGCCCCCGTACGGCGCCTCGCCAGCCTCTTCGTCGTCGGCGTCGGCTGGCTCTACCTGCTGCCGCAGCTCCAGGGCGCGGGCCTGACCCTGGAGATCATGACCAGCGCACCCGACTGGGTCGGCGGGCTCGTCGTCGCCGTCGTGGTGACCGGCGCGGTCGCCGCCGGCGGCATGCGGTCCATCACCTTCGTCCAGGCGTTCCAGTACTGGCTCAAGCTCACCGCGCTGCTGGTGCCCGCCCTGTTCCTGGTCGCCGCCTGGCTGGGCGACGACGCGCCCCGCGCACGGTTCGACGCGCCCACCGTCTTCCGCGAGCACGCGGTCGTGACGGTCGACGACACCGTACGCGTGGAGCTGGACCAACCGCTGACGCTCACCGTCTCCGGCACGGTCGACGGCGCCCGGCACGACGAGCGCCCCGTCACCCTCGACGAAGGCATGCACCGCATCGAAGCCGGCACCGTCCTCGCCTTCCCGAAGGGCGTCGAAGTGCCGCAGCGGTCGGCCGGCGGGGACGACCCGGTCAGCTGGTCCCAGCCGCTGGCGGGCGGGCGCGACGGCTACCAGCTGTACGCGACGTACGGCCTGATACTGGCGACGTTCCTCGGCACGATGGGACTGCCCCACGTCGCCGTCCGCTTCTACACCAGCCCCAACGGCCGTGCCGCGCGCCGCACCACGCTCGTCGTACTCGGGCTCATCGGCGTGTTCTATCTGCTGCCGCCCGTGTACGGGGCCCTCGGCCGGATCTACGCGCCCGAGCTCGCCCTCACGGGCCACGCCGACGCCGCCGTGCTCGTCCTGCCGGGGCGGATCATCGGCGGGGTCATGGGCGACCTGCTGGGCGCGCTGCTGGCGGGCGGCGCCTTCGCCGCGTTCCTGTCCACCGCCTCCGGGCTGACCATGTCCGTGGCCGGCGTGCTCACCCAGGACGTCCTGCCCTCGCGCGGCGTACAGCACTTCCGGCTGGCGACGGTCATCGCCATGGCGGTGCCCCTCGCGCTGAGCGTCATGGCCAGCAACGTGCCGGTCGCGGACGCCGTCGGACTCGCCTTCGCCGTCTCCGCCTCGTCGTTCTGCCCGCTCCTGGTGCTGGGCATCTGGTGGCGGCGGCTCACCCCGCCGGGCGCGGTCGCCGGGCTCGTCACGGGCGGCGGGGCGGCGCTGGGCGCGGTCCTCGCGACCCGCGCAGGGCTCGCTCCCGAAGGCTGGCCGACCACGCTGATGGCCTGGCCCGCCGTGTGGTCGGTGCCGCTGGGCTTCCTCACCATGGTGCTGGTGTCGCTCGCGACGCCCCGTCACATCCCTCCCGGCGCCACCGCGATTCTCGCGCGCCTGCACCTGCCGGAGGACCTCGTCGGCCGCACCCGGTCCGCCCAGTCCGAAGGAGCCGAATGATGAACGCCATGGCGGTGGCGGTGCTCAGCGCCACCGGGGCCGTCCTGCTCGCCGCGGGCTTCGCACTCGGCCGGCTGACCGCACGCCGCGCCCCCCGGCCCGACCTGGAGCTCGGCACCCCCGTCGAACGGGCCACCTTCCACACCCTGCACACCGCCTCGCTCGCCGCGCCCCCGCTGCGCGCCGGACTCACCGAGGACACGGCCCGCAAGGCGGCCCGCCGGCTGCGCTCACTGCTGGGCACCGAGGCGCTCTGCCTCACCGACCGGGAGACCGTGCTCGCCTGGGACGGGCTCGGCGGCGACCACCACGAGGAGCGGGTGATGCGGCGGGTCGCCGGGGTGCTGGACTCCGGGCGCAGCCAGAGCATCCGCACCGGCTGCGACGACGTGGACTGCCCGCTCCAGTGGGCCGTGATCGCCCCGCTCACCGGCGAGGACGGCGTACTGGGCGCGCTGGTCGCCTACGGTTCCACGGAGTCGGCGGTTCTCGTACGCGCCGCCACCGAGGTCGCCCGCTGGGTCTCCGTCCAGCTGGAACTCGCCGAGCTCGACCGCTCGCGCACCCGGCTCATCGAGGCCGAGATCCGCGCCCTGCGCGCCCAGATATCCCCGCACTTCATCTTCAACTCGCTCGCCGCGATCGCCTCTTTCGTGCGGACCGATCCCGAGCGGGCACGCGAGCTCCTGCTGGAGTTCGCCGATTTCACCCGTTACTCCTTCCGCAGGCACGGCGACTTCACGCACCTGGCCGACGAGCTCCGCTCCATCGAGCAGTACCTGGCGCTCGCCGGAGCCAGGTTCGGCGACCGGCTCACGGTGACCCTCCAGGTCGCGCCGGAAGTGCTCCCCGTGTCCCTGCCCTTCCTCTGTCTCCAGCCGCTCGTCGAGAACGCCGTCAAACACGGTCTGGAGGACTCCCGGGGCGAGTGCCGCGTCTCCATCTCCGCTCAGGACGCGGGCTCCGAGGCGGTGGTGACCATCGAGGACGACGGCGTCGGGATGGATCCGGCGGAGCTGCGCCGCATCCTCGCGGGGGAGTCCACCAGGCCCACCGGCATCGGGCTGTGCAACGTGGACGAGCGGCTGCGGCAGGTGTACGGCGACGACTACGGCCTGGTCATCGAGACGGGCATCGGTGCCGGGATGAAGATCACGGTGCGGCTGCCCAAGTACCGGGCGGGTGTGCACAACAGCGTGGCGCGGCAACACGGCTTCTGATCAGCGCCGAAGGGCGCTGTGCCGTGGGACGGCAGGGCCCAGGAACGGCACCGTGGGACGGCAGGGCCCAGGAACGGCACCGTGGGACGGCAGGGCCCAGGAACGGCACCGCGTGGGTCGGGACCGGGTGCGGACAGCATTGCATGGGGAGGGACAGCACCGCGTCGGCAGGTCGGAGCCGGCAGGTCAGAACAGGTGCATGGACAGATGCCCCAGCGGCAGCCCCAGCCGCCAGGCGGGCGTCCACACCTGCACCGACTCGTCCACGGACAGCGGTGCCGGGTGGGCGGGCGGAGCCGACGGAGCCGGCTGCCCCGGCCGCGCGGGTCGCGCCGGGTTGCGGGGTCCCGGGGTACCCGGTTCACCGAGGTCGGCGAGGTCGCCCAGATCGGCGGCGAGCAGTTCCGTGCTCTCCAGCCAGCGCCAGGCCTTGCCGGCGAGCGCGAGATCGGGGCCCGCGGCACCGTCCCGCGCCCGGTCTGCCAGCCGCTCGCGCACCCACTCCTGCCAGGGGTGGCCGTACTCGGTTCTCAGGAGCCACTCGTCGAGCCGGGGCAGCGCCTGGCTCCCCTTGGGGCCACCGGTGCCGTGGCACAGGTAGACGGTCAGGGCGAGCGTGTCCCGGCCTGCCCGGTACTCCAGTGAGCCGCTCTTGACCAGCCGGCCCGCGCGCAGTATCTCGTCGGCCGTGAACTCGGCGCACAGCCAGGCCATGGGGACCGCAAGTCCGCCTCCGCCGGTGCCGTTCGTACCCTCGGGCAGCACTCTCTCCACCTTCTCCCGGACGTGCTCGGTGCGTGTCTCGACGACGAGCCTCCTCCGGGAGACGCGTCTCCGGGTCCCTCTTTACTCAACTCGAGCGCCTGGTCGCCAATCGGCGGAGTGCCTCCGCGTGGCCCGAGGGGGACCGGAGCCCCGATGGGGCATCAGGGTCTGAAGTGACTGCTCAAACGGCTCATGAGGGCTGCTCAGGCGGCGGTGGACACCGTGGTGCGGCTGTAGCCGGGCAGCCACCGGGCCATGGCCCGCAGCGCGTAGTACGAACGCGACTTGACCGTTCCCGGCGGGATGCCGAGCACCTCGGCGGCCTCGCCCACACTGCGGTCGTGGAAGTAGATCTGCTCCAGCACCTCGCGGTGCTCGGGGCTGAGCCTGCGCACCGCGGCCCGTACGTCGAGCGCTGCCACCGCGCTCTCGGTCACGTCCGCCGAATCCGGCGTCATCGCGAGGATGCCGTCACCGATCTCGGTGGGCCGGGCCATCCGGGAGCGGCGCGCGTCGATCGCGAGGCGGCGGCCCACCGTGAAGAGCCAGGGCCTGATCGACTCGTACGGTCCGTCCAGTGTCTCGGGGTGCTGCCAGGCCTTCACCAGGGTCTCCTGGAGGAGGTCCTCGGCACGCTGCCGGTCACCGTAGGTCAGGCCGAGGAGGAAGCTCAGCAGGGCGGGACCGTGTTGGCGCTCGAGATCGGCCAGGGCACGCTCGTCGGTGGTGGCCGTCGCCGTCGCCGTTGCCATCGTCGGCATCCTTTCCGTGCACTTCTGATCTGAGAACTCGCTGCTACGAGCCGTATCCGAACGCATCAGGGAAGGAAGCGACAGGCGTTGTCACGAGGTGTGCGCCGAGCGGTCGCACGAAGCGGCGAGCGTGCGGCCGGTTGTCGGTGAACGGTCATTGATCCGTCCGTGAGCGGTCGGCCGGGCCGTGCCTCGCGGCCGGCCGCTCACGGACGGAAAGGGGGTCAGGGAGCGGATTGCCCGTCCCGCGCGGGCGGCGTCTTCGCCAGCTTCGAGTTCCGGTACGAGTAGCCGAAGTAGATGACGAGGCCGATCAGGAGCCACACCGCGAACCGCAACCACGTCTGCCACGTCAGGAACGTGATCAGCCAGATCGAGAACACGACACCGAGCGCCGGCACGAAGGGCATGCCCGGACAGCGGAACGTCCTCGGCAGGTCCGGCTCGCGGTAGCGCAGCACGATCACCGCGGCGCACACCACGACGAACGCCAGCAGGATGCCGATGTTGGTCAGCTCCGCCGCCTCGCCGATCGGCAGGAAACCGGCGATCAGCGCCGACCCCACCCCGACGATCCACGTCACCCGCGTCGGCACGTGCCGCGTCGGATGCGTCTTCGCGAACCAGTGGGGCAGGAGCCCGTCCCGGCTCATCGAGAACCACACCCGGGTCACGCCCAGCATGAACGTGAACATCACGGTGAGGATGCCGATGATCGCGCCGACCGCGATGACATTGGCCAGCCCGGGGAGCCCCACCGACTTGAACGCGGTGGAGAACCCGCTCTCCGGGTCGATCTCCGTGTAGTTCTGCATGCCCGTCAGCACCAGGCACGCCAGCACGTACAGCACCATCGAGATCCCCAGCGAGTACAGGATCGCCTTCGGCATGTGGCGCGTGGCGTCCCTGGACTCCTCCGCCGCCGTCGACATCGCGTCGTAGCCGAACACCGCGAAGAAGACCGTCGCCGCACCCGTGAACGCCCCGCTGACGCCGAACGGGAAGAACGGGGTGTAGTTGTCGGTGTTGATGTGGAAGAAGCCGACCACGATCACCAGCAGCACGACCAGGACCTTCAGCACCACCACGACCGTCTCGAAACGGGCCGCGCTCTTGATGCCGAGCGTGAGCAGCCACGCGATGAACAGGCACAGCAGCGCCGCGAACAGATCGATCTCGTGCCCCTCGCCCGTCCCCGGCGCGCCCAGCATCCAGGCGGGCAGCGGCGCCCCCAGCTCGGCGAGCAGGAAGTTGAAGTACCCGGAGATGCCGATCGCGACCACCGCCACGATCGCCGTGTACTCCAGCAGCAGGTCCCAGCCGATGAACCAGCCCGCGAGTTCCCCGAGCACCGCGTAGCCGTACGTGTACGCCGAACCCGCCTTCGGGATCAGCCCGGCGAACTCGGCGTACGAGAAGGCCGCGGCCGCGCTCGCCACGCCCGCGATCAGGAACGAGACGAGGACCGCGGGCCCCGCCGTGTCGTGCGCGACCGCCCCGGCGAGCGCGAAGATACCTGCGCCGATGATGCCGCCGACGCCGATGGCCGTCAGCTGCCACAGGCCCAGTGTCTTGGTCAGTTGTTCGCCCGGGGGGCCTTCCTCGATCAGTTCGATGGGCTTGCGGCGCAGTACGCCCTGTCCCATACGGAGCCCTGCCATGAGTCACCTCTCCGCGGACTGCTGTCGGCCAATGGCGGCTCATGATGGATCAGGGGCGGCGGCGAGGAAAGACGACATGCGGCGTTCGGAGCCAAGGATTCCGCATGAGTCGCGCGGCTCCGGCACGGGCGCCGAGAGGCGGCGCGGCGAGGGTCTCCCTAGAGTGCGGAACATGAGTGTCGGCGTGGACAAACGGGACAAGCGGTCAGAGGCCCACAGCGGCTTCACCACCAGGGTGCCCGACGCCTTCGCGATGTTCTTCGCACTGCTCGGGGTCTTCTGCGCCCTGCTCGCGCTGATCCCGCCGCTGCGCGCGCTGCTGCGCCCCGTCGCCCTCTTCCTCGACCAGGTCGCCGTACCCGTCAGCGCCAACCTCGCCTACGCCGTCTTCCTGCTGCTCCTCGCCGCGGCCATCGGCGCGCGCAAGAAGGCGGCGTGGTGGCTGGTGGTCGTCTACCTGGCACTGGTGCTGATCGCCGACGTCCTCGCATCGGTGCTCGACCCCGACTGGATCTGGATCCCCAGCCTGGCTGTCTGCGTCGCGGCCCTGACGGTGCTGATCGTGGCACGCCGCGAGTTCTACGCCCTGACCCGGCACGGCGCGCTGCGCCGGGCGCTCCTCGTCCTCGTCGTCGGGCTCGCCGCGGGTGTGCTGCTCGGCTGGGGTCTCATCGAGCTCTTCCCCGGCACCCTCGTGCCCGAGCAGCGGCTGCTCTACGCCGCCAACCGGGTGCTCGGCGGCCTCGTCTCCAGTGCCCAGTTCGACGGAACGCCACCCCGCCCGCTCTTCTTCTTCCTCGGCCTGTTCGGCGCCCTCGCCCTGCTGGCCTCCGCCGCCACCCTCTTCCGCTCCCAGCGCATGGAAGCCGCCCTGCACGGCGACGAGGAACCACGCATCCGCGCCCTGCTCGGCGCGTACGGCTCCCAGGACTCGCTCGGCTACTTCGCCACCCGCCGCGACAAGGCCGTCGTCTTCTCACCCACCGGCAAGGCCGCCGTCACCTACCGCGTCGAGGCCGGGGTCGCGCTGGCCAGCGGCGACCCCGTCGGCGACAAGGAGGCGTGGACCCCCGCGATCGAAGCCTGGCTGGACGTCGCCCGCCGCTACGCCTGGGCGCCCGCCGTCATGGGCGCCTCCGAGGACGGCGCCAGGACCTACGCCCGCTCCGGGCTCGGCGCCATCCAGCTCGGCGACGAGGCGATCCTGTACGTCGACCGCTTCGACCTCGGCGGACGGGACATGCGGGTCACCCGGCAGGCCGTCGGCCGCGTCCGCAGACTCGGCGCCACCGCCCGGATCCGGCGCCACTCGACGCTCGGCGACGAGGAGATGGAGCGGATCATCGGCCGGGCCGACGCCTGGCGCGACACCGAGACCGAACGCGGCTTCTCCATGGCCCTCGACCGGCTCGGCGACCCTGAGGACGGCGACTGTCTGCTCGTGGAAGCCCTGAACGCCGACGGCGAGCTCATCGCGCTGCTCTCCTTCGTGCCCTGGGGCCGCGACGGGATCTCGCTCGACGTCATGCGCCGCGACCGGGACACCGCGCCCAACGGCATCATGGAGTTCATGGTCGCCGCGCTGTGCGACGAGGCCCCGCAGCTCGGTGTCCGGCGGATCTCCCTCAACTTCGCCGTCTTCCGCTCGGCCTTCGAGGAAGGCGCCCGGATCGGCGCCGGTCCCGTGCTCCGGCTCTGGCGCAGGCTGCTGCTCTTCTTCTCCCGGTGGTGGCAGCTGGAGGCCCTCTACCGGTCGAACGTCAAGTACCAGCCCGCCTGGTACCCGCGCTTCCTCTGCTACGGCGACGCGGGCTCCCTCGCCCGTGTCGGCCTCGCGTCCGCGATCGCCGAGGGCTTCGTCTCCGTACCGAGCCTGCGAAAGCTCCGCGGCAAGGGCCGCCCGCGTCCCGGCGCAGGGCCCGTCGCCGGCACCGAAGGGCTGCCCCCGATCGACGCCCTGGAGCTGGCCGGGCCCGACACCGTACGCCCCATGGGGGAGCGCAGACTGCCCGAGCAGGTACGGGTGCGCCACCGCAAGCTGGAGCGGCTGCGCGAACGGGGCGTCGACCCCTACCCGGTCGGCGTCGCCGCGCGCACCGGCACCCTCGCGGTGATCCGCTCCGCGTACGCCTCGCTCGCGCCCGCGGCCCGCAGCGGCGACCGGGCGACCGTCGCCGGGCGCGTCATGGCCGTACGCGACTTCGGCGGCGTCGTCTTCGTGGTGCTGCGCGACTGGTCGGGCGACCTCCAGGTCGCGTTCACCCGGGAGGAGTCGGGGCCCGCCGTGCTCGCCGCCTTCACCGCGGACGCCGACCTCGGCGACCACATCACCGCCACCGGCGAGATCGGCGCCAGCGACCGGGGCGAACTGACCGTCTTCGTCACCGACTGGCAGCTCACCGCCAAATGCCTGCGTCCGCTGCCGGACAAACGCCGGGGCCTCGCCGACCCCGAGGCCCGGGTCCGCCGCCGCTATCTCGACCTGGTCGCGAGCCCCGACGCGCGCAGTGTCGTACGCGCCCGCTCCACCGCCGTCCAGGCGCTGCGCCAGGGGCTGCTCGACCGCGGGTTCCTCGAGGTCGAGACCCCGATGCTCCAGCAGATCCACGGCGGCGCCAACGCCCGCCCCTTCACCACCCACATCAACGCCTACGATCTGGACCTCTATCTGCGCATCGCCCCCGAGCTGTTCCTGAAGCGGCTGTGCGTGGGCGGCATGGAGAAGGTCTTCGAGCTGGGCAGGACCTTCCGCAACGAGGGTGTCTCGTACAAGCACAACCCCGAGTTCACGATGCTGGAGGCCTACCAGGCCTTCGCCGACTACGACGTGATGCTCGACCTCACCCGCGAGCTGATCCAGGGCGCCGCGGTCGCCGCGTTCGGGTCGGCCGTCGCCCACAAGACGGGCCCGGACGGCACGCTCGTCACCCACGACATCTCCGGGCCCTGGCCGGTCAAGACCGTCTACGGAGCGCTGTCGGAGGCGCTCGGCGCACACGTCGACGCCGACACGGAGGAGGACGCTCTGCGGCAGCTGTGCGACCGGGCGGGGGTGCCGCACTTCCCCGACGACACCCGCGGCGACGTCGTCCTCGAAATGTACGAACGGCTGGTCGAGGAGAAGACTCAACTCCCCACCTTCTACAAGGACTTCCCGACCGATGTCTCCCCGCTGACCCGCCAGCACCGCCACGACGCGCGGCTCGCCGAACGCTGGGACCTCGTCGCCTTCGGTACGGAACTGGGCACCGCCTACTCCGAGTTGACCGACCCGGTCGAGCAGCGCCGACGGCTCACCGCCCAGTCGCTGCTGGCCGCGGGCGGCGACCCGGAGGCCATGGAACTCGACGAGGACTTCCTCGACGCCCTGGAGTACGCGATGCCGCCGACCGGCGGGCTCGGCATCGGGGTCGACCGGCTCGTGATGTTCCTGACCGGCCTGACCATCCGTGACACGCTGCCGTTCCCCCTGGTACGCCGCCACTGACGCGTCAGCCGACGCCGGTCGCTCGTCCCATCGGGTGCATTCGGCCACGGCGGCGTGTCGCCGCCGCCCGTGGGCCGTCGCATGTGCGGCCATGACACATGGAGAAGGATCACATGCTGCCGGGGCGCCGGACGGTGCTGCGCATCGCCGCCTGCACCGCAGCCGCCGCCGCACCCCTGTTCGCCCCGGAGCGGCCCCGGACACCCCTCCGGCCGACGGCCGCGCCCCCGGCGGCGGGCCCGGAAGCGGCGGGGGCGGCGGGAGCGGGGGCGGGGAGCGACGCGTCCGCGTACCGGCTGCGGCCCATGACGGCGTTCGAGCCCGCCGGCCTGACCAGAGCGCGCCCCGCGGTCCGGCAGCGGCCCCTGCTGAGCCTGCCGGCACTGGGCCACTCCGTGGTGCTGACCTTCGACGACGGCCCCGACCGCCGCTACACCCCGGACATCCTGAAGATCCTGCGCGAGCACCGCGCACGGGCCATGTTCTTCGTCTGCGGGGAGATGGCCGTGCGGGGAGGGGACCTGCTGCGCGCGATGGCCGACGAGGGCCACATCGTGGGCAACCACTCCTGGTCGCATCCGCTCGTCCCGAGACTCGCCCCGTCGCGCATCCGCGACGAACTGGGCCGCACCAGCGAGATCATCGAGCGGAGCACCGGAAGCGCACCGCGCTGGTACCGGGCGCCGTACGGGGCCTGGAACCGGCTCTCGTTCGAGATCGGCGCCGAACTCGGCATGGAGCCCCTCGCCTGGACCGTCGACACCCTCGACTGGCGCGAGCCGGGCACCGGCTCCATCGTCGCCCGCGTCATGGCCGGGGCGCGGCCCGGCGCCGTCGTGCTCTCGCACGACGCGGGCGGTGACCGTTCGCAGAGCGTGGCGGCGCTGCGCCGCTATCTGCCCCGGCTGCTGGAGGCCGGATACGGGATCGGCGTTCCGGCCCGCTGAGGCGGGCGGGTTCGTACGGCCGTTCCGGCCCGCCGGAGCGGGCCGGTGGCTCTCGTACGACCGGGCCGGCCGGCCCGCGTACCCGTCAGACGGCCTTGACCATCCGGGCGAACACGACGACGTTGCCGGAGTAGCCGCCCGACTCGGTGTAGCCGCCGCCGCAGGTGATGACCCGCAGCTCCGGCACGCCGTTGTCGCCGTACACCTCGGCCCCGGGGAACGCGTCCTTCGCGAACACCTCGACGCCGTACACCTCGAACACCGCGATCCGGCCGTCCAGGCGGGTCACATGGATCTGGTTGCCCTTCCGCAGGGTGCCGAGGCCGTAGAAGACCGCGGGACCGGTGGCGATGTCGACATGACCGACGATCACCGATGTGCCCTGCTGGCCCGGCGAGATGCCGTTCTGGTACCAGCCGGCGAGATTGGCTTCCTGCGGCGGGGGAGTGTCGATCCAGCCGTTCCGGTCCAGCCCCACCTCGACCGCCGGGGCGTCCACCCTGAGCGACGGGATGGAGATCCGGGACGCGGGGGAGTACGGGAGCGGCTCGACGAGGCCCGTGACCACGGGCGGAACGACGCCCTGGCCGCTGTCCACCGAGGCGGCGGCCACCGGCTGGGGCGGCCCCTCCCCGCCGTCGATGCCGTTTCGCATCATCGCCGCGCCTGTGAGCATGACGAGAGCAAGCACCCCCCAGGGTGAGGGCAGCCGCACTCCGCGCTGCCGGCCGCCGTCGTACTGGCCCATGGTTCTTCCGGACTTCCCGGTTCTCCGAACTCGCCGCATGGGCGCACGCTAAGCGCACCCGGTGGCGGCCGCGACCGGGGAGGGGCGAACGGGTGGTACGGCCACTCGGGATAACCCATACGAGTACATAGGCATACAAAATCTCTGACGGTCTGTGACCTGCGACTCCGTCAGATCCGGGGGCGCGGGTACGGCGTGTCGCCTCACCGGGGTGGCCCAGCGCCGAAGTGCGACCCATGTGCGCGCCGGTGAGTGTTCGTCATGGAGGGCGTACTCGTCCATTTCCGGAGCACCGTTCCGGGGCGTCTTCCGATGGAGGTTCAACGATGCGTGCTTCACGCGCTTTCGCGGTGGCCGCCACCGCATGCGTCGCGGCCGTCGGGCTCTCCGCCCCGCAGGCAGTGGCCACCACGACCGGAGGCAATCATGGTCCGACCGATATCCGGCTCTTTCCCAATGCGGTCCACCCGGGCTCCACCCTGACCGTCCTGGTGAGGGGGTGTGTACGCAGCGGCAGGGTCACCTCCAACGCGTTCCCGACGGCCAATCTCTCCCCGCTCCGCGGTCGCGCCGGAGCTTTCGGCGACCGATTCGACGACCGTTTCGACGACCGCCGATTCGACGACCGGCGTTTCGGCGACCGGGACTTCCCGGACCGCGGCTTCGGTGACGACGGCGACGACCGGGTCAACGGCGACACCCTCCAGGGCGACCTCGTCCAGGGGGACGCCACCACGGCCGACGACGGCAAGGCCTTGACCCGCAAGGCCGAGCCGGGCAAGACCTCGACCGGCAAGACCGGGACCGGCACGGCCGACGACGGCAAGGGCGGTGAGGGCGGCGAGGGCTTCGGCGGTGACCGCGGCTTCTTCCCCGACCGCGGTTTCCTCGGCGACCGCGGCCGCTTCGACGGGCCCGTGTCGATCGCCACCGCCCGGATCTACAACCACGCGGTGCCGGGCCGGTACCGCCTCGCCGTCCGCTGCGACCGCAGCAACCGCATCGCCGTCCGCAGCTTCCGCGTGCTCAGCGCACGTGGCGCGCAGGGCGGTCTCGGCGGCTCGATGGCCCCCTCGGACAAGGAGATGGCCATGGGTGGCGGTCTCGTCGCCACGGCGGCCGTCGGCGGCGCTGCCTTCATCGTCCGCCGTCGGCGCCTGAACGGCGGCGAGGTCTGACCGGCCGAACCTCCCGGTCGGCCCGAACCGCCCGTCGCCCCGAGTCCTGGCCCAGGACTCGGGGCAACGGGCGTGGGGGTGTCCGGCCGACCTTGCCGGGCTCCGGCCTGACCGGCCGGACCCCCCTGGTCAGTGCATACGGTTTCCCGACCGGCGGCGTACCAGGTAGAAGGCCCCGCCCGCCGCGGTCAGCACGAGCACCGAGCCGGCCGCGATCTCAAGGGCGTTCAGCTTCCCGATGCTGCCGCCGAGACCTCCCTTGACGCCCTGGACGGGCGGCACGGTGGTGGTCGAGCGGATGGTCGGGGCGGCGGTGCCGCCCGCGATGGTCAGATCGGTCGTACCCGTCTGGCCGTTGCAGGTGAACGCGACCGAGTAGACGGCTCCCCGCCGGGCGTCCGCGTCGACCGTCGCCGAGGCGCTCATACCCGGCGCGATGGTGACGGTGTCGAAGATGCCGGCAGAGGCCGTGGCGGTGGTGGTGCAGCCGGAAACGGTCAGTCTCACCTGCCCGCCGGGTGCGACGGTCGACGGTGAGACGGAATAGGAGAACGGCGCCCTGCGCGCGGCGCTGCCGGCGCCGGCGCCGCCGTCAGCGGGCGTGGCCGTCGCGAGGGGAGTGGACAGAGCGAGGGCGGCGGCCGCTCCCAGCAGAGCGGCGGACGCGACGGGTATCGCGCGCATGGTCAATCCTCCGGGTCCCCGAGGAGCAGCTGCGGAACGGGTTTCCACAAAGGCGGGAAATGCACCTCGATGCCGGAAACGCTAGGAGCGCACTATCACACCCGCGATCGCAGTCGGGCGAATGGGGCACGCATGTCCCCCGAGCGGCGCACAGGCGTGTCGCCGGGGCCCGCCGCCGGGGGTGTTCGCGCCCATTCGCCCATGGTCACTCGCGGGACTGCGGGAACAGGTCGATGAACGGGTCCGCGGTGGCCGAGATACCCCGGCCGAACGGCGCGTCGAAATCCCAGATGAGGAAGAGCAGAAAGGCGATCAGGGCACTGAACAGTCCGGCGAGGAGCAGTTCCCGGGGTGTCCGGCGAATCTGGAGCGTAAAGATCAGGCCAACGGTTACCAGGGCGCCGGTGATCAGGCCGAACCACACCACGCCGGGCATGGTCGCCTCGATGCCCTGCCCCCGGGCGCCCCGGGCGTCGTCCGCGGCCGCGACCTGATCCACCAGCGGCTGGTACGCCTGCCCCTCGTGGTCGTTCTTCGGGACGTAGTCCGTGACATCGCGCCGGACCCGCTCCAGCAGCTGGGTGCCCTCGTCGGTGAGGGTGGCCTCCTCGACCATGGCGCGCCACTCGTCGTTCACCACATGGGTGACATAGGCGTCGACGTCGTCCCGGATACGGGTGCGGACCTCGGCCGGGTAGACCTCGGCGCGGGCGTACACCTCGTGCAACGCCTGGGCCTCGTGGCGCACCGAATCCTGGGCGGCGCTGCGCGCCTCCCAGACTCCGGCGATGGCCAGACCCAGCACGATCGCGTACACCACGCCGATCATCATCGTCATGTACTCGATGACGTCCGGGGTCTCCGAGGGGTCGTCGTCATCGCCGATCCGGCGGTTGTTGATGACGGTGATGGTCAGGACGACCGCGCACGCGGCGGCCATCGCGATCGTCAGTACGACCCATTCCGACATGGGGATCCTCCGGGGCTAGGGCCTGTCTTTCGGATCAGGCCGGATCAGGGAGCGGGGTCTGGTGCATGGGGTCTCCCCAGGCCCGCAGGGCCTAGGGGACGCATCGCAAGGCGGAGGAGGGAATCGACGCGGAGCGTCGGTGACCGACGACAACGCAGCGAGGTGCGGTGCCAGGGCACGCGAGCCCGGCATGATCTGAAAGGCAGACCCTCAGCTGGAGCGGGGACGCAGGAAGGCGGCGGCGAGTACCGCGGGGGCGGTCACGAGGAGGGTGAGCGAGACCAGGGACGGGCCGCTCCGGGGTTCCTTGCGCTGCGGGCTGCGGTAGTGGGGGAGCGCGACCGGGGTCGGTGAGGGGGGCTTCGGCCGGGCGCTCGGTGAGGGGGGCGGCTCCGGCGCGGGTGGCGGTGGCGGTGGTGGTGGCGGGGGAGGAGGAGCGGGCTCGGGCTCGATCCGCGGGGGCGGGGGCGGGGGCGGCGGCGGTGGCTCCGGTGGCGGTGGCGGAGGTGGCGGTGGCGGGGGAGTCGGCGTCGGCGTGGGCGACGGCCCCGCCGTGCAGTGGGCGCTGCCCGCGATCGCGACGGCCGAGGTCGAGCCGTCCTCGGTGATCGAGGCGTACGAGCAGTTGTCGGCAGCGGCGGGCACCGGGGCCGCCAGCAGCCAGGCGAGTGCGGCGGCCGCCAACAGCCGCCCGACGAGCGATCCGTACACGCCGATGAGCATGATCCGCGGGTGACTCCCACACGCCCGAACGGGGCTCGATTCGCCTGATAGTGGGGTTGTCGGCCGTTCGGGTTTGCGGTCCCGGAAGATTTTTCCGGATCCCGTTGAACAGATCGGGCCGGTCCCCTCGTACATAGGGACATGAACGGCGCACCTAGGCGCCACAACAGGCTCAGGCCCCCACGGGAGTTGACATGAATACCTGGCGGAACGCCTCGCTCGCGGTGACTGCGGCGGCTGTACTCGCGCTGACGACGGCGTGCGGTCAGGAGCAGGGCACGGCAACACCCAATGGTCAGGCGGTCGGTGCGGCCGCCCCGGCCCAGCAGCCGGCGGCCGGTGACTACGGCTCCGGGTCCGGGTACGGAGCCGGCTCCGGCGCGGCGAGCGCCCCCAAGACGGCGGGCCAGCTCTCCGTCCTGGAGAGCAAGAAGCTCGGCAAGGTCCTCACCGACAGCGAGGGATTCACCCTTTACCGCTTCGACAAGGACACCGCCAGCCCGGCGAAGTCGAATTGCGAAGGCGAGTGCGCGAAGATCTGGCCCGTCGTGGCCGCCGGATCCGTCACGCCCGCCCCCGGCACGGACGCCTCGGTGATCGGCGAGGTGACCCGGGCCGACGGCACCAAGCAGCTCACCATCGGCGGCTGGCCGATGTACCGGTACGCCAAGGACACCAAGCCCGGTGACACCAACGGCCAGGGCGTCGGCGGCACCTGGTTCGCCTCGGCCCCCGACGGCAAGAAGGCCGCCCCGGGCGGCGCGGACGCGGGAGCGGGCGCCGACGCCGGAGCGGACAAGGGCGAACCCGCCGACCTGGCGGGCCTCTCCGTCCGCAAGGACCCCAAGCTCGGCGACATCGTCGTCGACAAGAACGGCATGACGGTCTACCGGTTCAAGAAGGACTCCGCCTGGCCGATGAAGACGGCCTGCACCGGCCCCTGCCTCGACAAGTGGCCGGTTGTCGCCCCTGTCGACAAGAACGACATCGAGGGCATCACCGTTTCCAAGAGGGGCAACGTCACCTTCAACCGCCCCGACGGCATCAAGCAGCAGACCATCGACTGCTGGCCGATCTACACCTTCGCGGGCGACTCCAAGCCCGGTGACACCAACGGCCAGGGCGTCGGCGGCACCTGGTACGCGGTCTCGCCCGCGGGCAAGCTGGTCGGAGCGCCCGAGTAGACCGCCCGGGATCCGGCGGGCGACGCCGCGCCCCCGATCCCGGCCGGTCGGTCTGTGTCCCCACACGCGCCCCGGCCCACCACCGGCCCGTCGTCACACCCCCCCAGGGTGACGGCGGGCCGGCCGCACGTGCTGCTGTCGTGTGACCAAGAACGGACCGCTAATTTCCGTTTCTGCTCGCTCTCTTGGCGGGCGATCAGTAGCCTCAGCTCGAACACCGGCCATGGCCATGGCCGTTTACCCCCTGTGGCGACTTGCTGGAGACATCAATGGAGCGTCCCGCCTGGGCCCCGCCGGGCATCGACATTTCGGTGCCGAGCGTGTCCCGAATTTACGACTACTACCTGGGCGGCTCGCACAATTTCGAGGTCGACCGTGAAGCGGCCCGCAAGGCCATGGAGTTCATGCCGGGCCTTCCCAAGATCATGCAGGCCAACCGGGCCTTCATGCGCCGCGCCGTTCGCTACGCAGCCACCGAGGGCATCACCCAGTTCCTCGACATCGGCTCCGGCATTCCGACCTTCGGCAATGTCCATGAAGTGGCCCAGAAGGCCAGCCCGGAAGCCCGTGTCCTCTACGTCGACCACGACCCGGTCGCCGTCGCGCACAGCCAGTCGGTGCTGGCGGGCAACGACAACACCGCGATAGCCGCGGCCGACCTGCGCAAGCCGCACGACATCCTCAACAGCCCCGAGGCCGCCCGGCTGCTCGACTTCGACCGGCCCGTCGCCCTGCTCCTCGTCGCCGTCCTCCACTTCGTCGAGGACGCCGACGACCCCCGCAGCGCCGTGGCCGAGCTGCGCGACGCGCTCGCGCCGGGGAGCCTGCTCATCCTCACCCACGCCTCGTACGAGGGCGTTCCGGTCTCCGAGGAGCAGGCGGGCGGCGCCGTCGACGTCTACAAGAACATCCGCAACCCGCTCGTCATGCGCTCGCGCGACGAGGTCGCGCGCTTCTTCGACGGATTCGAGATGGTCGAACCCGGACTGGTGTCGCCGCCCGTGTGGCGGCCCGAAGCCCCGGCCGAGCAGGAGGACCCATACGCCTTCTCCGGCTTCGCAGGGGTGGGGCGCAAGGCGTGAAGGTTCCGTCGCAGGCCGTGGGATCCGCGGCGGACCCCGACGGCCTCGAAGGCAGGCTCAGACGGTTCGCGACCATCTGGAGCCGGGCGATCTTCCCGGTGACGGCCACGTCGTTGACACGTGTCGAGTTTGAAGAGCATCTCCTGCCGCTGGCACGGCTGTTGAGCGACGCGCTGCACGCGCGCCCGTTCGACTCCGGCGCCGCCCAGGGGGTCGGGGCCGCCCTGGTCGAGGCGCACTGCACCGACCCCGACGCGCTCAGCCGTACGCTCGGCGTCGTCGACGCCTATCTGGTCCTGTACTGCGGAGCAGGGGACCTGCCGGCCGAGGAGAGCCGGGCGCGCTGTGCCCGGCTCCAGCACGCGCTCGCCGCGGGCTTCGCGCACGCGCTGCGCGAACGCACCCTCAGCGAGCAGGAGGCCATCGCGCGGTCGGCGCTCACCGCGCGCAGCGACGCCATGGAGGCCCTGCACGCCACCGAGACACGCTTCAAGGCGGTGTTCGAGGGAGCGGCCGTCGGGATCGGGATCGCCGACCTCGAAGGCAACGTCCTGGAGGTCAACGACACGCTGACCCGGATGTTCGGCGGGCTGGAGCACCACGTCCGCGGGCGGAAGGTCAGCGAGTGGGCGCACCCCGAGGACCGGCCGGGCGTCTGGGACCTGTACGGCGAACTCGTACGCGGCGAACGCGATCACTTCCGGGTCGAGAAGCCCTTCTACCGCAACGACGGCACGGCGCTGTGGACCAATCTCACGGTGTCGCTGCTGCGGGACGCGGAGGGCCGGCCGCAGTACTCGCTGGCCCTCATGGAGGACACCACCGAGCGGCGGCTGCTCAATCTCCGGCTGCGCTACGAGGCCACGCACGACGCGCTCACCGGGCTGCCCAACCGCACGCTGTTCTTCGAACGGCTGGAGAAGGCCCTGGCCGCCGGGGACGGGACGCGTTTCGGGCTGTGCTACCTCGACCTCGACGGCTTCAAGGCGATCAACGACAGCCTCGGCCACGCGGCCGGTGACCGGCTGCTCGTCGAGATCGCCGACCGGCTGCAGAGCTGCGCCACCGCGCCCGGCGAGATGGTGGCCCGGCTCGGCGGCGACGAGTTCGTGGCGCTGACCACGGGGCCGGACACCCAGCACGAGGTGGGCGAGCTCGCCGCCCGGATCCTCTCGGTGCTCGCCTCACCGGTCACGCTCGACGGACGCGAGATCAGTGTGCGGGGCAGCGTCGGCATCGTGGAGGGGCCCGCGGGGGAGCGGACCGCCGCGGAGGTGCTGCGCAGCGCCGACATCACCATGTACCGGGCCAAGTCGGCGGGCGGCAACCGCTACGAGCACGCCGACCCCGAGGCGGACGCCCGCGCGATCACCCGGCACGGGCTGACCACGGCGCTGCCGACGGCCCTGGAGCGCGGTGAGTTCTTCATCGAGTACCAGCCGCTGGTGCGCCTCGGTGACGGCAGCGTGCACGGGGCGGAGGCGCTGGTGCGCTGGTGCCATCCGCAGCACGGCGTCCTGGGTCCCGACCGGTTCATCCCGCTCGCCGAGCACACGGGCCTGATCGTTCCGCTGGGCCGCTGGGTGCTCCAGGAGGCCGTACGCCAGGCGCGTTTCTGGCACGAGCAGGCCCCGCTCGATGGGAGTGCCCGGCCGCTGCGGATCAACGTCAACCTGTCACCGACGCAGCTGCACCACCCCGGGCTCGTCGCCGACACCGTGGACGTCCTGGAGCGCTCGGGGCTCGAACCGGGGGCGCTGTGCCTGGAGGTCACCGAGTCCGCGCTGATCGGCGCGGACGAGGACCTGCTGAAGCCCCTGCGGCAACTGGCCGAGATGGGCGTCGACATAGCCCTCGACGACTTCGGTACCGGGTACTCGAATCTGGCCAATCTGCGGCGGCTGCCGGTGAGCGTGCTCAAGCTGGACCGCTCCTTCACCCAGGGCATGCAGCAGCATCCGGCGGACCCGGTCGACATCAAGATCGTCGAGGGGATCGTGTCGCTGGCCCACAGCCTGGAGCTGGCGGTGACGGTGGAGGGCGTCGAGACGGGCGCGCAGGCGGAGCAGCTCCGTGAACTGGGCTGCGACACGGCCCAGGGCTGGTACTACGCCCGCCCGGGGCCCCCGGACCGGCTCCACGCACTGTCGCTGGCGGACGCGGTCTGACCGACAGCGCCGGGTCCCTGCGGGGCCGTCTGACCGTACAGCGCAGGGTCCCTGAGGGGCTGTCCGACCGCGCGGCACGGGATCCCTGCAGGGCGGTCCGATCGCGCGGCATCTGACCGCGCGGCACGGGATCCCTGCGGCGCGATCCGACTCACGGCGCCCGGGTCCCTTCGGTCGGCGGTCCCTGGGCCGGTGCGGGCAGGCGATGGTGAGCCCGGCCTCCGGCCGGGCTCGCGGTGTACCCACCCGCACCAACCGTGCCGGTGAGCGGGTGGGTGCGGGCCCCGGGGGTGTCCGGTGGGTCGGGCTGGGCTCGCGCGCCCTGGCACCGCACCGCGCCTCGCCGCCTTGGCGTCGGTCACCGACTGCCCGTAGCCCTTCGGGCACGGGGCCCCCGCCGAAGGCAGGGGGAGTACCCCCATTGCGTCGATTCCTCCCCCTGCCTTCGGCGGGGGGACCTCCGCCTCCACCTTCGCCTTGCGATGCGTCCCCTGCGTCCTACGGGGCTGGCGGCACCCCATGCACCAGACCCACCAGACCCTCCCCCTCGCACGCGGGAGAAACAGATCCGGGAATCCGGGCCGGTTCGCCGCTGAACCAGCCGCGTTCCTGGGCGCGTTGGCGGCCGGCGCCACTCCACACGGCCGGGACTGACCAGGAGAACGACGCGAGCACCGGCGGCGATCCGGCGTCGCGGCCACAAGACGCGCGGTCGCGCAGCAGGCGGGCTCGATCGCCGGACCCGGAACCTGTGCCGACCGATGGCGCGCGCGACGATTCAGGCTTTCCTGAATTCAGCCATCTGTGTATCGTCAGTGGTGTGCTGACTCTCGCTACCGACATCGAGGCTCTGGCGCGGTTCGGCCGTGCCCTGGCCGACCCGATCCGCTGTCGCATCCTGCTCGAACTGCAGCAGGGACCCGGCTACCCCTCCGACTTCGCCGACGCCCTGGGGATCTCCCGTACCCGGCTGTCGAACCACCTGGCGTGCCTGAGGGACTGCGGCCTGGTCGTCGCGATCCCGGACGGCCGCCGCACCCGCTACGAGCTCGCCGACGCCCGCCTCGGGCACGCGCTGGAGGACCTGCGGTCGGTGGTCCTGGCCGTCGCGGCCGACAAGACGTGCCTGGACGCGGAGACGAAGGGCTGCTGCTGATGAGCGTCACAGCGCTGGGCCCGCCGCCCGCTCGCCGGGACGCGCTCGCGCGGCGGATACGGTTCCTGGCCGCCGCGACGATCACCTACAACGTGATCGAGGCGATCGTCGCGATCACCGCGGGCACGGTCGCCTCGTCGACCGCGCTGGTCGGCTTCGGCCTGGACTCGGTGATCGAGGTGTCCTCCGCCGCCGCGGTCGCCTGGCAGTTCTCCGCCCGTGACCACGCGGCGCGTGAGGCGCGGGAGAAGACGACGCTGCGGATCATCGCGGTCTCCTTCTTCGCGCTCGCCGCTTACGTCGCCGTCGACGCGATCCGCACGTTGACGGGTACGGGCGAGGCGGAGACTTCGGTGCCGGGCATCGTGATCGCCGCGCTGTCGCTCGCGGTCATGCCGTTCCTGTCGGCCGCGCAGCGCCGCGCCGGCCGCGAGCTGGGCTCGGCCTCCGCGGTCGCCGACTCCAGGCAGACCCTGCTGTGCACCTACCTGTCCGCCGTCGTTCTGGCCGGCCTGGTCCTCAACGCGACCCTCGGCTGGTCCTGGGCCGATCCGATCGCAGCCCTGGTGATCGCGGCCGTGGCGGTGAAGGAAGGCATCGACGCCTGGCAGGGCGAGGGTTGTGCCTGCGGACCCGCACCCACGCCGACCGCGCCGACTGCCGGTGCGGCGGCGAGTACCTGCGGCACGGGCGGCGACGCCTGCTGCTCCACCGACAACAAGACAGGGGAGACGACATGACAGCGTGGGCCTGGTCAGCACTGGCTCTGTTCGCCGGATGGGCGGTGACCGCGTTCGGCATCCGGGCGGCGGTCCAGGCACGCCGTACCGGCGACGCGGGCTTCCGCGGAATCTCCGGCCGCCCCGGATCCGCCTCCTGGTGGGCGGGCATCCTGTTCGTCCTCGCGCTGCTCGGCGGCGCCGCGGCCCCCATCGCCTCGCTCGCCGGCCTGCCGGAACTGCCCGGCACGGAGGCGCTGGTGCTGCGGGGGGCGGGGCTGGTGATCACCCTCGCCGGGATCGCCGCCACGCTGGTGGCACAAAGCGCGATGGGCGCCTCATGGCGCGTCGGTGTCGACGCCGGCGAGCGGACATCCCTCGTCACCTCCGGGCTGTTCGCCGGCGTGCGCAACCCGGTGTTCACCGCGATGACCGTGACCGCGACCGGCCTGGCGCTGATGGTGCCCAACGCCGTCGCCGTCCTCGCCCTGGCCGCCCTCGTGGCCGCGGTCCAGATGCAGGTCCGGATCGTCGAAGAGCCCTACCTCCAAGCGGTTCACGGCGCGGCGTACAGCGACTACACGGCCAGGGCCGGACGGTTCCTGCCCGGTATCGGTCGCCGTACGGCCTGACCCGTCGGGGGAGTTGGCGGGCGGGACGGGATGTCCGGACGGCATCGCGGTCGTGCTCGTCCGCTCTGCCCGGCGCCCCGGCCCGCCGTCGCCGCCCTCATGGCCGGTGCACTGCTCGCCTGTGCCCACCTGATGTGGGGCCCATCGGCTTCGAGCCCATCCGGGACGTGGCCGAGGACGACGGCAGCACCACCCGCGTGCTGACGCGCCGTCCGGTTCCACCCGGCAGGTCCTCACGCGGCGGGCGGGCGTGAGCGGACCTCTGGCTCGGCGGCCGCAGCGGTAGGCGGTCGATCAGGTAGCCCTGGCGTCACGGGCCGGCTCTGCGGAGCCCCGTCACGCGTCCGGGCCCGGGTCCGTGGGCGACGCCGCGCGGGTGCGCAGCAGCATCCGCTGGAGCTCACGCGCCGCCCGCGGCGGCGCCACATCGCTGCGGTGCGCCAGCGCGATCGTGCGGCGCAGGCCGGGCCGGGCCAGCGCCGTGACCCGCAGGTCACGGCCCGCCCGCGTCGCCACCATGCGCGGCACCACCGCCACGCCCAGGCCCGCCCGCACGAACCCGAGCACCGCGTCCATCTCGCCGCCCTCCACGGTGAACGAGGGCTCGAAGCCCTCGGCCCGGCACGCCGCCACCGTCAGCTCCCGCAGGTCGTATCCGTGCCGGAACATCACCAGCGGCTGCCCCTGGAGATCCGCGATCCGCACCGGCCGCCGCGGCGCCGCCGCGGCGGCGGAGGACACCACGACCAGGTCCTCCTGGAGCAGCTCCACCGTCGTCAGGGCCGGCGACGGCGTCGGCAGCGGCAGCACCACCAGCGCCAGATCGAGCGCGCCACGCGCCAGCTCCCGTACGAGATCGTGCGAGCCGCCCTCCTCGATCAGCAGCCGGATCCCCGGATGAAGATCGTGGAAGGCGCGGAGCACGTCCGGCAGCAGCCCGGTGCACAGGCTCGGCGTCGCCCCGAGCCTGATCCGTCCGCGCTGCAGCTGCGCCAGCTCCTGCACCTCGTGCCGGGCGGTGTCCGCGTCGGCCAGGATCCGGCGCGCCAGCGGCAGGAGCGCCTCGCCGGCGTCCGTGAGCGCGATATTGCCGCGCGCCCGGCTGAAGAGCTCCGCCCCGAGCTCCTTCTCCAGCGCCCGGATCTGCTGCGACAGCGACGGCTGCGCGACATGCACCCGCTCCGCCGCACGCGTGAAATGCCGGGTCTCGGCGACGGCCACGAAGTACTGGAGCTGCTGGAACTGCATGCTGCCCACGATAGGCGATGGCTATCGACATGAGCCGGACCATGTCTTGGACCTCTCAGCCACTCCCGCCCTACCGTCGTGGGCATGGCTCTGGCAACGCGGACGGACCGACGACCGTCCCTCACGCGCACGCTCTGGCGCTCGACCGTCGGCAAGAAGACGGTCATGGCCGTCACCGGCCTGATCATGCTCGGCTACCTGGTCGCCCACATGTTCGGCAACCTCAAGATCTTCTTCGGCCCGGGCGACTTCAACGCGTACGGCCACTGGCTGCGCACCATGGGCGAGCCCTTCCTGCACTACGAGTGGGCCCTCTGGATCGTCCGCGTCGTGCTGCTCGCCGCCGTCGTCCTGCACGGCGTCTCGGCGTACCAGCTCAGCCGCCGTGACATCAAGGCGCGCCCCACCGCGTACGTCCACAAGCGGCGTCGCGCGAGCTACGCCACCCGCACCATGCGCTGGGGCGGGATCATCCTGGGCCTGTTCATCGTCTGGCACCTGCTGGACCTGACCACGCTGACCGTCAACGAGAACGCCCAGCCCGGCCACCCGTACGAGAACGTCGTCGCGACCTTCTCCACCCCCTACGGCAACGCCGTCTACATCACCGCGATGCTCGCCCTCGGCCTGCACGTCCGGCACGGCTTCTGGAGCGCCGCCCAGACCCTCGGCGCGGGCAACGCGAAGCGCGACCGCATTCTCAAGACCGCCGCCAACGCCCTCGCGCTGGTACTGACGGCGGGCTTCATCTCCGTACCCGTCGCCGTCATGACCGGAGTGGTGAGCTGACATGAGCTTCCTCGATTACGAGACCGGCGCGCCCATCGCCGACACCAAGGCGCCCGCCGGCCCCATCGCCGAACGCTGGGACCGCCGCCGCTTCGACGCCAAGCTGGTCAACCCGGCCAACCGCCGCAAGCACACCGTCATCGTCGTCGGCACCGGACTGGCCGGCGGCTCCGCCGGCGCGACCCTCGCCGAACAGGGCTACCACGTCGTCCAGTTCTGCTACCAGGACTCCCCGCGCCGCGCCCACTCCATCGCCGCCCAGGGCGGCATCAACGCGGCCAAGAACTACCGCAACGACGGCGACTCCATCCACCGGCTCTTCTACGACACCGTCAAGGGCGGCGACTTCCGCGCCCGCGAGTCGAACGTCCACCGCCTCGCCCAGATATCCGTCGAGATCATCGACCAGTGCGTCGCCCAGGGCGTCCCCTTCGCCCGCGAGTACGGCGGCCTCCTCGACACCCGCTCCTTCGGCGGCGTCCAGGTGTCGCGGACGTTCTACGCCCGCGGCCAGACGGGACAGCAGCTCCTGCTCGGCGCGTACCAGGCCCTGTCCCGGCAGATCGCCGCCGGAAACGTCGAGATGCACCCCCGCACCGAGATGCTCGACCTGATCGTCGTCGACGGACGGGCCCGCGGCATCGTCGCCCGGGACCTGGTCACCGGAAAGATCGACACCTACTTCGCCGACGCGGTGGTCCTGGCGTCCGGCGGCTACGGCAACGTCTTCTACCTGTCGACCAACGCCATGAACTCCAACGCGACCGCCGTCTGGCGCGCCCACCGGCGCGGCGCGTACTTCGCCAACCCCTGCTTCACCCAGATCCACCCCACCTGCATCCCGCGCACCGGCGACCACCAGTCCAAGCTGACGCTGATGAGCGAGTCGCTGCGCAACGACGGCCGGATCTGGGTCCCGAAGGCGAAGGGCGACACGCGCCCCGCCCACCAGATCCCCGAGGACGAGCGCGACTACTACCTGGAGCGCGTCTACCCCTCCTTCGGCAACCTCGTGCCCCGGGACATCGCCTCGCGCGCCGCCAAGAACGTCTGCGACGAGGGCCGCGGCGTCGGCCCCGGCGGCCAGGGCGTCTACCTCGACTTCGCCGACGCCATCCGGCGCATGGGCCGGGAGAAGGTCGAGGAGAAGTACGGCAACCTCTTCGACATGTACGAGCGGATCACCGCGGAGAACCCGTACGAGGTGCCGATGCGGATCTACCCCGCCGTGCACTACACGATGGGCGGCCTCTGGGTCGACTACGACCTCCAGACCACGGTCCCCGGACTCTTCGCCATCGGCGAGGCCAACTTCTCCGACCACGGCGCCAACCGGCTCGGCGCGTCCGCCCTCATGCAGGGCCTCGCCGACGGCTACTTCGTCCTCCCGTCCACCATCAACGACTACCTCGCCCGCAACCCGCACCAGGACGCCGTCGACGAGAGCCACCCCGCCGTGGCCGAGGTGCTCGCCGAGACCGAGGACCGGCTGAATCTCCTCCTCTCCGTCGACGGCGACCGCACCCCCGACTCGTTCCACCGGGAACTGGGCGAGCTGATGTGGGAGTTCTGCGGAATGGCCCGCACCGACGAGGGACTGCGCAAGGCCCTCGACCGGATCCCGCGGATCCGCGAGGAGTTCTGGCGCCGCATCAAGGTCCCCGGCACCGGCGAGGAGTTCAACCAGTCGCTGGAGAAGGCCAACCGCATCGTCGACTACCTGGAGCTCGCCGAGCTCATGTGCCTCGACGCGCTGAACCGGTCGGAATCCTGCGGAGGCCACTTCCGCGAGGAGTCCCAGACCCCGGACGGCGAGGCCGCGCGCCGGGACGAGGAGTTCTCGTACGCCGCCGCCTGGGAGTTCGGCGGCACCGGCGAGGCGCCCACCCTGCACAAGGAAGACCTCGTCTTCGAGTACGTCCACCCCACCCAGCGGAGCTACGCATGACTGCAATCTCCCGGGGGGCACAGAGCCCGACAGCGGCTTCGCCGCGGGCCGTACCCCCGATGTCACTCAACCTCCGCGTCTGGCGTCAGAAGAACGCCGACGCTCCCGGCGCCATGGCCACCTACCGGGTGGACGGCATCTCCCAGGACATGTCGTTCCTGGAGATGCTCGACACGCTCAACGAGGAACTCATCCTGCGTGGAGAGGACCCCGTCGCCTTCGACCACGACTGCCGCGAGGGCATCTGCGGCGCCTGCTCGCTCGTCATCAACGGTGACGCGCACGGCCCCGAGCGCACCACCACCTGCCAGCTGCACATGCGGTCGTTCAAGGACGGCGAAACCATCGACGTCGAGCCGTGGCGTGCCTCCGCCTTCCCGGTGGTGAAGGACCTGGTGGTGGACCGGTCGGCGTTCGACCGGATCATCCAGGCCGGCGGCTACATCTCCGTCCCGACCGGCGCCGCCCCCGAGGCACACGCCACCCCGGTCCCCAAGGCCGACGCCGACTCCGCCTTCGAGCACGCCGAGTGCATCGGCTGCGGCGCCTGCGTCGCGGCCTGCCCCAACGGCTCGGCGATGCTCTTCACCTCCGCCAAGGTCAACCACCTCAACGTGCTCCCGCAGGGCGCGCCGGAGCGCGAGACCCGGGTCCTCGACATGGTGGCGCAGATGGACGAGGAGGGCTTCGGCGGCTGCACCCTGACCGGCGAATGCGCCACGGCCTGCCCCAAGGGCATCCCGCTGCCGTCCATCGCGGCGATGAACAAGGAGTGGCTGCGCGCCACCCGGAAGGCCGGCCGGTAGCAACGCCTACCGGCCGCGCGCCGACCTCGCCGGGTGCGGTGCGGGCGGTCACCCGCCGTGCAGCGGCCTTGCCAGGTCCGGTGCGGGCGGTCACCCGCCGTGCAGCGCCCTTGCCAGGTCCGGTGCCGTGCGGCTGCCGGCGGTGCGGCGGCTTCGCCGGGTGCGGGCGGTTTCCGGCGTGCGCGCCGACCTTCCCGGGTGCGCGTGTGCGGCTACCGGCCGTGCAGCGACCTCGCCAGGTACGGTGCCGTACGGCTGCCGGCCGCCCGTGCCACCTCGGCCGGGCTTCCGGCGGCGACGATCGTGCCGCCCTCGGTGCCGCCGCCGGGCCCCAGGTCGATCACCCAGTCGGCGGCCGCGACCACGTCCATGTCGTGCTCGACGACCACGACCGAGTGCCCCGCGTCGACCAGGCCGTGCAACTGCCGCATCAGCACCTCCACATCGGCGGGATGCAGCCCGGTCGTCGGCTCGTCCAGCACGTACAGGGTGTGGCCGCGGCGCACGCGCTGAAGCTCGGCGGCGAGCTTGATCCGCTGCGCCTCGCCGCCGGACAGCTCCGTCGCCGGCTGGCCGAGCCGCAGATAGCCGAGGCCGACGTCGAGCAGCGCGCGCAGGCTGCGTACGGCCGCGGGGGTGTCCGAGAAGACCTCCGCCGCGGCCTCCACCGTCAGGTCCAGGACCTCGGCGATGTTCCGTCCGTCGCGGCGGACCTCGAGGGTCCGGGGGTTGTAGCGGGCACCGTGGCAGTCCGGGCAGGGTGTGTACGTGCTGGGCAGGAAGAGCAGCTCGACGGAGACGAACCCCTCGCCCTGGCAGGTCTCGCACCGGCCGTCCGCCACATTGAAGGAGAAGCGCCCGGCCTTGTAGCCGCGTGCCCGGGCCTCGTCGGTGGCGGTGAAGAGCTTGCGTACGACATCGAAGAGTCCGGTGTACGTGGCCAGGTTGGACCGGGGCGTCCTGCCGATCGGGCGCTGATCGACCGTCACCAGCCGTTCCACGCCCGGAAGTTCCTCGGTGATCGAGCCTGCCAGCGTCGACTTCCCGGAACCCGACACGCCGGTGACCGCCGTGAACACGCCGAGCGGCAGCCGGGTCGTCAGACCCCGCAGGTTGTGCCGGGTGACCGGCCCCAGCGTGAGGTGCCCCGACGGCGTGCGCGGCTCCCGTACGACAGGGGAGGAGTCCGGGGAATCCCCGCCGAAGAGGAAGCGCCGGGTCGCCGACTCCGCCACGTCCGCCAGCAGCTCGGGCGGGCCGCTGTGCAGCACCCGACCGCCGTGCTCACCCGCCCGCGGCCCCACGTCGACGAGCCAGTCCGCGTGCCGCACCACATCCAGATGGTGCTCCACGACGAACACCGTGTTGCCGCTCGCCTTCAGCCGGTCCAGGACGACCAGCAGCGCCTCCGTGTCGGCCGGATGCAGACCGGCGGACGGCTCGTCGAGCACGTACACGACGCCGAACAGACCGGACCGCAGCTGCGTCGCCAGCCGCAGCCGCTGCAGCTCACCGCTGGAGAGTGTCGGAGTGGCGCGGTCCAGGCTCAGATAGCCGAGCCCCAGCTCGGTCACGGTGCCGATCCGCGCCAGCAGGTCGCCCGTCAGCACCCGCGCCGTCTCGTTCCTCCCGTTCCCCCCGTCCTCCCCGTCCGCGCCGCCGCGCAGGACCTCGGCGAGCGCGGTCAGCGGCAGCGCGGCGAGCTCGGCGATCGTCCGCCCGGCGAAGGTCACCGCGAGCGCCTCCGGCCGCAGCCTGCTGCCGCCGCACACCGGGCACGGCTCACTGCGCAGGAACCGCTCGGCCTTCGCCCGCAGGGTCGGGCTCTTCGAGTCCGAGAAGGTGTGCAGGACATAGCGCCGGGCGCTCATGTACGTGCCCTGGTAGGGGCGCTGGATACGGCCCGCCTCCCGTACCGGATGGACCGTCACCACCGGCTGCTCGTCCGTGAACAGGATCCAGTCGCGGTCCTTCCGCTCCAGCTCGCGCCACGGCCGGTCGACGTCGTACCCGAGCGTGTCCAGCACGTCCCGCAGGTTCTTGCCCTGCCAGGCACCGGGCCACGCCGCGATGGCCCCCTCCCGGATCGACAGGGCCGGATCGGGGACCAGCAGCTCCTCGCCGGTCCGGTGGATCCGCCCGAGCCCGTGGCACTCGGGGCAGGCCCCGGCCGCCGTGTTCGGCGAGAACGCGTCGGAGTCCAGCCGCTCGGCCCCCCGCGGGTAGTCGCCCGCCCGCGAGAACAGCATCCGCAGGGAGTTCGACAGCGTCGTCACCGTACCGACGGAGGACCGGGACGTGGGGGAGGAGCGGCGCTGCTCCAGGGAGACGGCCGGCGGCAGTCCGGTGATCTCGCCGACCTTCGGCGCGCCGACCTGGTGGATGAGCCGGCGCGCGTACGGGGCGACGGACTCGAAGTAGCGCCGTTGGGCCTCGGCGTAGACCGTGCCGAAGGCGAGCGAGGACTTGCCCGACCCGGAGACCCCGGTGAAGACGGTCAGCGCGTCTCGCGGGATGTCGACGTCGACGTTCTTCAGGTTGTGCTCGCGGGCGGCGCGGACGCGGATGTACGGATCGTGAGGGTCGTGCATACGCCCACCCTAGGAACTGAACCGGCCGGGCGGCCCCCGCGGCCCCGCCGAGGTCCGTCCCGCACCCGGGACCGACCGCGCCGGGCCGTCAGTCCGTGAGCCCCGCCACCCGGGCGAGACGCCGGAAGGAGTCCAGCAGCCCTTCGCGGTCGTACGTGCTCGTCGTCACGAGCACCTCGTCCGCGCCGCTGTCCTTGATCACGGCCTCCAGCGCGTCCGTGACCTGCTCCTCCGTACCGTGGATCTGGCCCCGCAGCGCGGACTCGTAGAACTCCCGCTCCTTCGCGGTCATCGGCCGTTCCTCGATCGACCCGGCCGGTTCGAGGGGCGGAAAGGTGCCGTGGGTACGGGAGTACGCCAGCGACCAGGCCTCCGGTATCAGCAGTCGGCGGGCCTCCTCCTCGCTGCCCGCGACCGCGACCGTGCCCGCCACGACGACGTACGGGCGCTCGGCCCACGGGGACGGCCGAAAGCCGCTGCGGTAGCGGTCCACGGCCCGCAGGAGCTGCTCCCGGCCCTTGAGGTCCCCGACGACCAGGGGCACACCGGCCGCGGCGGCGATGCCCGCCCCCTCCCCGGTGGCCAGCACGAACGGCGGGACTCGCAGCCCCTCGGAGGGGCGGGCGCGCACCTGCGGGTGCGTCCCGTCGAAATAGGCAAGCAGCTCGGCGAGCTGCCCGGCGAAGTCCTCCGCGTCCCCCTTGTCCCGGCCGAGCGCACGCCGCACCCCGTCGGTGAAGCCGACCGAACGGCCGAGCCCCATGTCGATCCGCCCCGGGAAGAGGGACTCCAGCACGCCGAACTGCTCGGCGACCACGAGCGGTTGGTGGTTGGGCAGCATCACCCCGCCGGTACCCACCCGGATCGCCGAGGTGGCGGCCGCGACCGCCGCCGCGAGCACGGTCGGCGCGGAACCGGCGACGCCGGGGACACCGTGGTGCTCGGAGACCCAGAAGCGGTGGTAGCCGAGCGCCTCCACCTCCCGCGCGAGGCGCACGGTGTCGCGCAGCGCCTGGGGGCCGTCGTGCCCCTCGCGGGTGCGGGAGCGGTCCAGGACGGAGAACCGGGTGGAAGCGATCACTGAGGTCACACAGGGGTCAACGTCTCCGCGCCATGATGATTCCCGCCCGGCCCCGGCCTTCCTGCCGCCGGGCCCGCTTCCTCTCACCCGGCGCCTCTTACGCTTGGGCCCGTGACGCAGACGACGCAGGCCGGCATCCCCCTGGCCGTATTCGACCTGGACGGGACCCTCGCCGAGACCGGCCACCGCCAGCACTTCCTGGAACGAAGGCCCCGCGACTGGAACCGCTTCTTCGCCGCCGCCCCCGACGACACACCGCTCGCCGAGGGCCTGCGGATGGCGGCCGAGGCGGCCGAGGACTGCGAGGTCATGTACCTCACCGGCCGTCCCGAGCGCTGCCGCGCGGCCACCGTGGAGTGGCTCGAACGGCACGGCCTGCCCACCGGGCGCATCTGGATGCGCCGCAACGACGACCGCAGGCCCGCCCGGACGACCAAACTCGAGATCCTGCGGCGTCTCGGCCGCTCCCGGGAGATCCGGATGCTCGTCGACGACGACGAGCTGGTCTGCGACGCCGCAGAGCGGGCGGGGTTCAGGGTGGTACGGGCCCGCTGGGCCGGTACGTCCCAGGCGATGAAGGACGCCCAGCAGCGCGAGGGTCGTACCTGACCTTGAGGACCTTGAGGACCTTGAGGACCTTGAGGACCTTGAGGACCTTGAGGGTCCTGAGGGTCCTTGAGGTCCTGGAGGTCCTGGGGGCGCGAGTCAGGCTCCGCCCCCCTCCCCCTCCGCGTTCTCCAGCCGGAAACCGACCTTCAGACCGACCTGGTAGTGCTCGATCTCCCCGTCCAGGATGTTGCCGCGCACCTGGGTCACCTCGAACCAGTCGAGGCCCCGGAGCGTCTGGTTGGCGCGGGCGATGCCGTTGCGGATGGCCTGGTCGACTCCCTCGTGGGAGGTGCCGACGATCTCGGTGACCCGGTAGGTGTGATGGGACATGGGTGCCGCGCTCCTCATCGCCGTTTCGATGGTTCCTCTCCACGGTGCCCCAGCACGGAGCGGTCCGCGAGGCGTCGGGGGTTGACCACCCGATTGGTCCATACCAAAATCCAGCCAACGCCCGCCCGAACTCCGTTCGCTCCCCCACGTCGGGTCGATCCCCAGTGCCCTCACGCAAAGGTGCCCCACGTGAAGAACCGGATCCTGGCCCGCACGCTCGCGCTCGTGTGCGCGACCGTCATCGCCACCGCACTCGGCGGCTGCGGAATGCTGCCGGGCGGCGGCCCGGACAGCCGGACGGTCACGATCTGGCTGATGAAGGACAGCGTCTCCGACGAATTCCTCGACCGGTTCGTCCGCGAGTACGAGGACACGCACCCCGGCGTCGAACTGGACGTCGTCTTCCAGGAGTGGACCGGCATCGGCGCGAAGGTCACCGCCGCGCTGCGGGGCGAAGGGACGCCCGACGTCGTCGAGGTCGGCAACACCCAGGTGGCCCAGTACGCGGAGGCCAACGGACTGCTCGATCTGACCCTGGAGGCCCTCCGCGACCTCGGCAGCGACCAGTGGCTGCCCGGCCTCGCCGCGCCTGGAGCCGTCAACGGCAGCCAGTACGGGATCCCCTGGTACGCCGCCAACCGCGTCGTCGTCTACAACAAGGACCTCTTCGCGGCGGCGGGCATCGCGCAGCCCCCGAAGACCCGCACCCAGTGGATCAAGGCCACCCGGAAGCTCAACAGCGGGGGAAACCAGGGCATTTACCTCTCCGGTCAGGACTGGTACACGCTGGCCGGCTTCATCTGGGACGAAGGCGGAGACCTGGCCGTCGAGAACGCCGGGCGGTGGGAGGGTGCGCTGCACACCCCCGCCGCGCTCCGGGGCATGAAGTTCTACCAGCAGCTCCAGGCCCTCGGCGACGGCCCCGAGAACGCGGACGAGGAGACACCGCCGCAGGCGGGAGTCTTCGCGAGGGGCGATGTCGCCCAGATCATCGCGACCCCCTCGGCGGCCAGGGCCATCGAGAAGGAGAACCCCGCGCTCAAGGGAAGACTGGGCTTCTTCCCGATCCCGGGGAAGACCGCCGGGAAACCCGGCGCGGTCTTCACCGGAGGCTCCGACCTGGTCATCCCGAAGAAGACGGACGAGCGCGGCGCGGCGATCGAGGTCGTCAAGGCCCTCGCCGGTGAACGCTGGCAGACCGACCTCGCCAGGACCATGAGCTACGTCCCCAACAAGAGCACCCTCGCCCCGGCCGTCGTCGGCCAGGAGGCCACCGCCGCGATGGCTGCGGGAGCGGCGCAAGGCCGGGCGACCCCCAATTCCCCCGAGTGGGCGGCTGTCGAGGCCCAGAACCCGATCAAGCCCTACATGACCGCGGTGCTCCAGGGCGGGAACGCGGGGCGCGAGGCGAAGCGGGCGTCGGACCGCATCACCACCACGCTGTCGGGCTGACCGGGGGCGCCGCCCCGGACCCGCCGGGACGCTTCCCGTGCTCCGGCCGCGGGCCTTCTCCCCGCCCCGCCCCTTCCCGCAGTGTCGATTTGCGGCTCCGCCGCGTGGGGGGGCAAGCCCCCAGACCCCCGTACGGCCTTCGGCCGTGTCCTCAATCTCCCCCTACGCCCTGGCGGGCGTGGGGGGACCCCCAGACGGGCTGGCAAATCCAGCCCCGCCGGCGATTGAGGCGCGGGGGTTCGGGGGCAGAGCCCCCACGCGGCGGAGCCGCAAATCGACACTGCGGGAAGGGGCGGGGCGGGGAGAAAGCCCGCCGCAGGCGCCCACCCACCCCGCCGGCCACGCCCTCGCCGCACCCGCGACTTCAGGCCGGCCCACGGCCCACGGGCCATACCCCCAACACCTCTCGCCGAACGGAGCACACCCACCATGCCCGCACCCACCCGAACCACCGTCAACGGCCACGTCGCCCCCGGATTCGAAGCCGTCCGGGAGGAGTTCGCGCGGAACTTCGCCGAGCGCGACGACAACGGGTCCGCCGTCGCCGTCACTCTCGACGGAGAGCTGGTCGTGGACCTCTGGGGTGGCACCGCCGATTCCACCACCGGGCGGCCCTGGACCCCCGACACCCTTCAGTTGATCTTCTCCGGCAGCAAGGGCGTCATGGTCACCGCCCTGCTGCTGCTCGTCGACCGGGGAGCCGTCGAGCTGGACGCCCCGGTGGCCCGGTACTGGCCGGAGTTCGCCGCCCACGGCAAGGCCGGGATCACCGTGCGCGAGGTGGTGACGTTCACCGCCCGTATGCCGGCCGTCGCCGCGCCGCTCGCGCAGGGAGACATCAGCGACCCCGAGGCGATGGCCAAGCTGCTCGCCGACCAGGCGCCCGAGGGCGACCCGCGGGCCGAGGGCATCCTCTACGGCCCCTACGCCGCGGGCTGGATCGTCGGTGAGATCGTCCGGCGCGTCGACGGCCGTCCCCTCGACGCCTTCTTCGCCGAGGAGATCGCCCGCCCGCACGGCCTCGACATCCACTTCGGCATCCCCGAGGAACTGAACGGCCGTATGGCGCGCACGGAGTACGGCTCAGGCTTCCGCGAGCAGTTCGCCGGGTTCTTCACCAGCGGCGACCCGCTCACCCAGCGGATCTGGCAGAACCCCATCCCGTTCCCCGAGGACGAGGAGACCTGGAACCGCCCCGACCGCCGCCACTCCCTCATCCCCGCCGCCAACGTCATCGGCTCCGCGCGCGCCTTCGCGACGTTCTACGGAATCCTCGCCGCCGACGCCATGCGGCCGGACGGCGAGCAGCCGAAGATCCTCTCGCGGCGGCTGCTGGACGAGGCCCGCGCGCCGTACGTCCAGAAGACGGACCAGCTGATCGACGTGCCCATGGTGTACGGCGGTGGCGGCTACCGGCTGCGCACCAACCCCCGTCCGGGCCCGGACGGCAACTCCTTCGGCCACGACGGTGCCGGCGGCTCCGCGAACCAGGCCTGGCCGCGCGTCGGCGTCGGCATCTCGTACGTCATGAACCGGCTCATCGCGCTCGGCCCCGACGACAAGCGGGCCTCCTCGCTGGTCAAGTCCGTCGCGCAGGCGATCACGGACCTCGGGATCGGAGAGAAGATATGACCGCGTCCACCACGCTGTTCGTCCAGCTGCTGACCCCCGAGGGTGAGCGCGTCGAGCACCCCGACTACGCCATCGACCTGAGCGCGGACGAACTGCGCGGGCTGTACCGCGACATGGTCCTGGCCCGGCGCGTCGACACCGAGGGCGTCACCCTCCAGCGCCAGGGCGAACTCGGCCTGTGGCCCTCACTGCTGGGCCAGGAGGCGGCGCAGGTCGGCTCGGCCCGTGCGCTGCGGGACGAGGACTACGCCTTCCCCAGCTACCGGGAGCACGGCGTGGCGCTCTGCCGGGACGTCGACCCGCTGAACCTGCTGGCCCTCTTCCGGGGTGTCAACAACGGTGCCTGGGATCCGGACGAGCGCAACTTCCACCTCTACACGCTGGTCATCGGCTCACAGGCGCTGCACGCCACCGGCTATGCGATGGGCGTCGCCAAGGACGGTGCGAAGGACGGCGCGGAGAGCGCGGTGATGGCGTACTTCGGCGACGGTGCCACCAGCCAGGGCGATGTCAGCGAGGCGTTCAACTTCGCGGCGGTGTACGACGCGCCGATCGTGTTCTTCTGCCAGAACAACCAGTTCGCGATCTCCGAGTCGAACGAGCGCCAGACCCGCGTCCCGATCCATCAGCGGGCGCAGGGCTTCGGATTCCCGGGCGTCCGGGTCGACGGCAACGACGTGCTCGCGTGCCTGGCGGTGACCCGGTCCGCGCTGGAGCGGGCCCGCCGTGGCGAGGGCCCGACGCTGGTCGAGGCGTTCACGTACCGGATGGGCGCGCACACGACCTCCGACGACCCGACCCGCTACCGGGACGCGGCCGAGGTCGCCGAGTGGGAGGCGAAGGACCCGATCCTGCGGTTGCGGACCCATCTGGTGGGCGAGGGCTTCGCCGACGAGGCGTTCTTCACCGCGGTGGAGGCCGAGGGCGAGGCGCTCGCGCGGCGGGTGCGCGAAGGGGTGAGGGCCATGCCGGATCCGGGGCCGATGGCGATGTTCGAGCACATCTACGCCGACGGGCACGCGCTGGTGGCGGAGGAGCGGGACGAGTTCGCCGCCTACCGGGCGACGTTCGCGTTCGCGGAGGAGGGGGTCCGGTGAAGGTGAAGAGCACGACGCTCGGGAAAGCGCTCAACGAGGCGCTGCGCGCGGCGCTGGACGCCGACCCCAAGGTGCTGGTGATGGGTGAGGACGTCGGCCGGCTCGGCGGAGTCTTCCGGATCACGGACGGGCTGCAGAAGGACTTCGGCGAGGGGCGGGTCATGGACTCCCCGCTCGCCGAGTCCGGCATCGTCGGGACCGCGATCGGGCTCGCGCTGCGCGGCTACCGGCCGGTGGTGGAGATCCAGTTCGACGGTTTCGTCTTCCCCGCGTACGACCAGATCGTCACGCAGCTCGCGAAGATGCACGCACGGTCGCAGGGCCGGGTCCGGCTGCCGGTGGTCATCCGTATCCCCTACGGCGGTGGCATCGGCGCGGTCGAGCACCACAGCGAGTCGCCGGAGGCGCTGTTCGCGCATGTGGCGGGCCTGAAGGTGGTGTCCCCGTCGACCCCGGCCGACGCCTACTGGATGCTGCGGCAGGCCATCGAGAGCGACGACCCGGTGATCTTCTTCGAGCCGAAGCGGCGGTACTACGAGAAGGGCGAGCTCGCACCGGAGGTCGCCCCCGTCCCCGGCGAGCTGCACACCGCCCGGGTCCTGCGGCCCGGCACGGACCTGACGCTGGTCGGCTACGGACCGACGGTCCGTACCTGCCTGGACGCGGCGGCCGTCGCTGCCGACGAGGGCCACTCGGTCGAGGTCGTCGACCTGCGGTCGATCTCCCCGATCGACTTCGCCACCGTGCGCGATTCGGTGGCCAGGACGGGCCGGCTGGTCGTCGTGCACGAGGCCCCGGTCTTCTTCGGGGCGGGCGCGGAGATCGCCGCCCGCATCACGGAGCGGTGCTTCTACCACCTGGAGGCCCCGGTGCTGCGCGTCGGCGGCTTCCACAGCCCGTACCCGCCCTCCCGTCTGGAGGAGGAGTACCTGCCGGGACTGGACCGGGTGCTCGACGCCGTCGACCGCTCGCTGGCGTACTGAGCGTACTGAGGAGCTTTGTCGTGATCCGTGAGTTCAAGATGCCCGACGTGGGCGAGGGCCTGACCGACGCCGAGATCCTCCGGTGGTACGTGCGGCCGGGCGACACCGTGACCGACGGTCAGGTGGTCTGCGAGGTCGAGACGGCGAAGGCGGCCGTCGAGCTGCCGATTCCGTACGACGGCGTCGTGCACGAGCTGTGCTACGGCGAGGGTGCGACGGTGGACGTCGGCGCGCCGATCATCACGGTGAGTGTCCCGTCGGAGCCGGACGACGCGCCCCGGCCTTCGGGAGGCGGCGATCCGGGATGGGGCGCGCGGTCCCTGGCGGGTGGCGATGCGGGACGGGTCCCCGCGCCTGCGGCCGAGGGCGGCTCCGGTGGTGTCGCCGAGGCGGCGACGGGCCGTCAGCCCGTCCTTGTCGGCTACGGCGTGGCCGAATCCCCGACGAAGCGCCGCCCGCGCAGGCGCGCCGAGGGCGCGGTCACCGCGCCGCCCCCGACACACGGACCCGGTGCCGAGCCCGCCACCCGGACTGCCGCTGGGGAAGGGGCGGGGGTCGCACCCCCTGCGGCCACCCGCCCGTCGGCGAAGCCGCCGGTGCGTAAGCTCGCCAAGGACCTCGGTGTGGACCTGGCGACCGTGGTGCCGAGTGGGCCCGACGGGATCATCACCCGCGAGG
>NZ_JBEPDM010000017.1:0-136936 GCF_040300305.1 Streptomyces sp. NPDC000410 | reverse complement strand
CCTGGGCGCGGGCACGGACGTGACCTGGCTGGACGCCCCCGACGGCGTCCTCGCCCTCGCCCGCGACGGATTCGTCTGCACCACCAACACCACCGGCGAACCCGTCCGCATCCCCGCTCCGGGAGACGTACTGCTCGCCAGCTCCCCGGTGGTCACCACCGGGGAGACGGTCGTCCTGCCCGCCGACACCACGGTGTGGTGGACAGTGTGACCCTCGCCGACATCGCCGCCCAGTCAGGCGTCAGCGAGGCCACGGTCAGCCGTGTCCTCAACGCCAAGCCGGGCGTCTCGGAGGCGACCAGGACGCGGGTGCTCGCGGCGCTCGACGTCCTGGGTTACGAACGTCCCGTACGGCTGCGCAGGCGCAGCGCCGGGCTGATCGGGCTGGTGGTGCCGGAACTCACCAACCCGATCTTCCCGGCGTTCGCCCAGGTCATCGAGCAGACCCTGGCCGGTCACGGCTACACGCCGCTGCTCTGCGCCAAGCAGCCGGGCGGGGCGAGCGAGGACGAGCTTGTCGAACAGCTGGAGGAGAGCGGTGCCTGCGGCATCGTCTTCCTCTCCGGTCTGCACGCCGACACCGCGGCGGACCCCGCGCGCTATGCCGAACTCGCCGCGCGCGGAGTCCCGTTCGTGCTCGTCAACGGCTACAACGAGCGTGTGTCCGCGCCCTTCGTCTCGCCGGACGACCACATGGCCGCGACCATGGCCGTACGCCACCTCGCCGACCTGGGCCACGAACGGATCGGCCTCGCGGTCGGACCCGTACGGTACGTGCCGTCGCGGCGCAAGACGGAAGGCTTCCTGGCGGCGGCCGGACCGGGGGCGGACCGCTTCGTCCGCCACACCCTGTTCAGCGTCGAGGGCGGCCACGCGGCCGCCGCCGAGCTGATCGAGGCGGGCTGCACCGGCATCGTCTGCGGCAGCGACATGATGGCACTCGGCGTGATCCGCGCCGCCCGCGAACGCGGGCTCGACGTGCCGGGCGGACTGTCCGTGGTCGGCTACGACGACTCGCCCCTGATCCCGTTCACCGACCCGCCCCTGACGACGGTCCGCCAGCCCGTCCAGGCGATGGCCTCGGCGGCGGTCGGCGCCCTGCTGGAGGAGATCCGCGGCAATCCCGTGCCGCACACGGAGTACGTCTTCCAGCCGGAGCTGGTGGTGCGGGGGTCGACGGCGCGGCTGTCACGCTGACCGACTCTCCGCAAGAACCTGCAAGAACGGCCGTCACCCGCTTCTCATCGTGCCCGGACTGTTGACCCCGCAACGGTCCGGGCCTACGGTCACCTGCGCAGTGACTCTTGCAATCTTGCAGCAAGAACATTCAATCCCCGCATCCCCACACCTCCACATCCCCCAACCTCCCTGAGCCGCAGGAGGATCCATGGCCAGCAGATCTCTGGCCGCCGCACTCGCCCTGGTGGCGGGCGCGGCGACCGCGGTGATCGCGCCGGCGGGCAGCGCGCAGGCGGCGCCGCCCGGCAGCAAAGACGTCACCGCCGTCCTTTTTGAATGGCGCTTCGACTCCGTCGCCCGGGCGTGTACCGACACCCTGGGCCCCGCCGGATACGGATACGTCCAGGTCTCGCCGCCCCAGGAACACATACAGGGCGGCCAGTGGTGGACCTCGTACCAGCCCGTCAGCTACAAGATCGCGGGACGGCTGGGTGACCGCGCCGCGTTCGCGAGCATGGTCAACGCCTGCCACGCGGCGGGCGTCAAGGTCGTCGCCGACACCGTCATCAACCACATGGCGGCGGGCTCAGGGACGGGCACCGGCGGTTCGTCGTACACGAAGTACGGCTACCCGGGCCTGTACGCCTCCTGGGACATGGACGACTGCACGGCGCACATCACCAACTACCAGGACCGGGTGAACGTCCAGTACTGCGAGCTGGTCGGGCTCGCCGATCTCGACACCGGCGAGGAGTACGTCCGCACGAAGATCGCGGGCTATTTGAACGACCTGCTCGCGCTCGGCGTGGACGGCTTCAGGATCGACGCCGCCAAGCACATGCCCGCCGCCGACCTCGCAGCGATCAAGGCGAAGCTCACGAACCCCGGCGTGTACTGGAAGCAGGAAGCCATCCACGGGGCCGGTGAGGCCGTCCAGCCGACGGAGTACCTCGGCAACGGGGACGTACAGGAATTCCGCTACGCCCGTGACCTCAAGCGGGTCTTCCAGAACGAGAACCTCGCCTATCTGAAGAACTACGGCGAGGGCTGGGGCTACATGGCGAGCGGCCAGTCCGCCGTCTTCGTCGACAACCACGACACCGAACGCGGCGGCGACACGCTCAACTACAAGAACGGCGCCGACTACACGCTGGCCAACGTCTTCATGCTGGCCTGGCCGTACGGCTCCCCGGACGTCCACTCCGGCTACGAATGGTCCGACAAGGACGCGGGCCCGCCGAACGGCGGCACGGTGAACGCGTGCTACAGCGACGGCTGGAAGTGCCAGCACGCGTGGCGCGAGATCTCCTCGATGGTCGCGTTCCGCAACACGGCGCGGGGCCAGGGCGTCACCCACTGGTGGGACGACGGGGCCGATGCGATCGCGTTCGGGCGCGGCAGCAAGGCGTACGTGGCGATCAACCACGAGTCCGCCGCGCTGACGCGTACGTTCCAGACGGCGCTCCCGGCCGGCACGTACTGCGACGTGCAGTCGTCCACGCCCGTGACGGTCAACGCGTCCGGCCAGTTCACGCGGACGTTGGCCCCGAACACGGCGGTAGCGCTCCACGCGGGAGCGAGGACCTGCCCGTAGCGCCTGCGGCGGGCCCTTCCCCACCCCGCCCCTTCCCGAATCGGGGGCTCTGCCCCCGAGCCCCCGCGCCTCAAACGCCGGCGGGGCTGGAGAATCCAGCCCGCCCGGCGTTTGAGGGCACGGCCGAAGGCTGTACGGGGGTCTGGGGGCTTGCCCCCAGTTCGGGAAGGGGCGGGGTGGGGAACAAGCCCGCCGCAGGCGCCCCTCACCCCACCGAAGGAGGACTCACCCGTGACACGCCACCTGCGCGGCAAGCGCAGAACGGTCGCGGCCACACTGGCCGCCGCCCTCACCGCGGCGCTCGCCCCCGCCGTACCCGTCGCGGCGGCGGCCCCGCCGCCCCCACCACCCGCGGACGCGAAGCTCGCCGCCGAGCCCGCCCGGCACGATCTGACCCGTGAGCAGTTCTACTTCGTGCTGCCGGACCGGTTCGCCAACGGCGACCGCGCCAACGACCGCGGCGGACTGACCGGTTCGCGCTCCGAGCACGGCTACGACCCCACCGACAAGGGCTTCTACCAGGGCGGGGACCTGAAGGGGCTCACTCAGCGCCTCGACTACATCAAGGGCCTCGGCACCACCGCCATCTGGCTCGCCCCGATCTTCAAGAACCGGCCGGTGCAGGGCACGGGCAAGGACACCTCGGCTGGCTACCACGGCTACTGGATCACCGACTTCACCCAGGTCGACCCGCACTTCGGCACCAACGCCGACCTGGAGACGCTGATCGACAAGGCCCACGCCAAGGGCATGAAGGTCTTCTTCGACGTGATCACGAATCACACGGCCGACACCGTGGACTACGCGGAGAAGACGTACGGCTACCGCCCCAAGGGCGCCTACCCCTACCTCGATCGGAACGGCCGCCCCTTCGACGACCGGGCCGGGAAGATCGGCAAGGACAAGGTGGACGCGGATTCGTTCCCGTACACCCCGATGGCCGGTGGCGGGAAGGTGCCCGCCTGGCTCAACGACCCCACGATGTACCACAACCGAGGCGACTCGACCTTCGCGGGCGAGAGCAGCGAGTACGGCGACTTCGCCGGGCTCGACGACCTGTGGACCGAGCGTCCCGAGGTCGTCGACGGTATGAAGAAGATCTACGAGAAGTGGGTCCGCGACTTCGACATCGACGGTTTCCGCGTCGACACCGTCAAGCACGTCGACATGCGCTTCTGGACCCAGTGGGCGACCGCCCTCGACGCGTACGCCGCCGAGCGCGGCCGCGACGACTTCTTCATGTTCGGTGAGGTCTACTCCGCCGACACGGCCGTCACCTCGCCGTACGTCACCCGGGGACGGCTGGACGCGACCCTCGACTTCCCCTTCCAGGACGCGGCACGCGCGTACGCCTCCCAGGGCGCCGACGCCGGCCGCCTCGCCCGCGTCTTCGCCGACGACTACCGGTACACCACCGACAAGGCCAACGCCTACGAGCAGGTGACCTTCCTCGGCAACCACGACATGGGCCGCATCGGGACCTTCCTGAAGCAGGACAACCCGGGCGCGAGCGACGCCGAGCTGCTGCAGCGCGCCCGGCTGGGATACGAGCTGATGTTCCTCAGCCGGGGCAACCCGGTCGTCTACTACGGGGACGAGCAGGGCTTCACGGGCGCGGGCGGCGACAAGGACGCCCGTCAGACCCTCTTCGCCTCGAAGACCGGGGACTACCTGGACGACGACCAGCTCGGCACGGACCGTACGCACGCCGATGACGCGTACGACACCGCCCACCCGGTCTACCGGTCCATCGCCGCGCTCTCGAAGCTCACCCGCGAGCACCCGGCACTGCGCGACGGCGTCCAGCAGGAGCGTCACGCCAGGGATTCGGTGTACGCCTTCTCCCGTACGGACGCGAAGTCCCGCACCGAATACCTCGTGGCCGTCAACAACGCCGGCACCGAGAAGACCGTGACGCTGCCCGTGGACGCGGACGCGGCATCCGGCTTCCACGTCCTGTACGGCGGCTCGGGCACCGTGCGCGGCGCCGACGGCCGGATCACGGTCACCGTGCCCGCCCTGTCGTCGCTGGTGCTGCGCGCGGACGAGCCCCTGCCCGCGCCCGCCGCCGAGCCGTCCCTGACCCTGAAGGCGCTCCCCGACGGAGCCCTTTCCGCCGACGTCGCGGGCGGTCGGCTGAACCGTGTCGTCTTCGCCGCCCAGACGGGCAACGGCGCGTGGCGCACCCTCGGCTCCGCCGACCACGCCCCCTACAAGGTCACCCACCACGTCACGGCCCCCGCCGGTACCCCCCTGCGCTACAAGGCCGTTGTCGTCGACAGCCTCGGCCGCACCGCGAGCGCCCGGACCGAGACCACGGCCCGGCAGGTCCCGCCGCCGGAGAAGCCCACGGCCGTCGAGCGTACGTACGCCGTCGTCCACTACAAGCGGCCGGACGGCGACTACGACGGCCGGCAGCTCAAGTCCGGTGCCCTCACCGGGGCCTTCACCGGGCGGGACGCCTTCGGTGCCTTCGCCTGGGTCAAGGTCCCCGAGGGCGCGTCGACCATCCCGTACACCGTCGAGAAGGACGGCGTCGCCGACGGCCCGCAGCGCTCCATCAGCCTCGCCCGCACCGGCGAGGTGTGGATCACGCAGGGTCAGGACGGTCAGTCGGACACCGCACCCGACGGCGTATATCCGCCGCAGGACACCAAGAAGGCCGTGCTGCACTACCAGCGGCCCGACGGCGACTACGACGGCTGGGGACTGCACACCTGGACCGGCGCCGCCCAGCCCACCGACTGGTCCAAGCCGCTGATGCCCGTACGGAAGGACGCCTACGGCGCGGTCTTCGAGGTCCCGCTCGCCGAAGGCGCCACCTCGCTCAGCTACATCGTCCACAAGGGCGACGAGAAGGACCTGCCCACCGACCAGTCGCTGTCGTTCGGCAGCCACGGCCGTGAGGTGTGGCTGCTCGCCGGGCAGCCGACGTACCTGCTGCCGCAGACCGGTGGCGCCCCCTCGCTGGACCTGGCCAAGGCCGAGGCCCAGTTCATCGACCGGAACACCGTCGTCTGGAAGGTCAAGGCGACCGACGCCACCAGCCAGCAGCTCGTGTACGTGCCCCGCGGCGGCATCAAGATCGTCGACGGCGCGCTGAGCGACGAGGGCCAGTGGCTCCGGCTCACTCCCGCCGCGCTGACCGACGCCCAGAAGACCAGGTTCCCGCACCTCAAGGACCACCCGGCCTTCACCGTCGACCCGCGCGACCGGGACAGGGTGCGTGGCGCCCTGCGCGGCCAGCTGATCGCGACCCAGCGGGCCGCTGGGGGTACCTCCCAGGCCGGAGGCTCTGGGGGAGGAGCCCTGCTCGCCGCCACCGGCGTGCAGATCCCCGGCGTCCTCGACGATCTGTACGCCCCGGAGGCGACGCTCGCCGCCCTCGGCCCGGTGTTCCGCGGCGGCCGCCCCACCCTCTCCGTCTGGGCCCCGACCGCCCGTACCGTCGCCCTCGAACTCGACGGGAAGACCGTGCCCATGCGCCGCGACGACGCCAGCGGCGTCTGGTCGGCCACCGGCCCGGCGAGCTGGCGCGGAAAGCCGTACCGGTACGTGGTCCAGGTGTGGGCGCCCAGCGTCCAGAAGCTGGTCACCAACAAGGTCACCGACCCCTACTCCACCGCCCTCACCACCGACTCGGCCCGCAGCCTCGTCGTGGACCTCACCGACCCGGCCCTCGCCCCCAAGGGCTGGACCACCCTCAAGAAGCCGGCCGCCGTACCGCTGCGCAACGCCCAGATCCAGGAGCTGCACATCCGCGACTTCTCCCCGCGCGGATACCTCGGCTTCACCGACCCCGGCTCGCCCGGTATGAAGCACCTGAAGTCGCTGGCCGGGAGCGGGACCTCGTACGTCCACCTCCTGCCCGCCTTCGACATCGGCACCATCCCCGAGAACCCCGCCGACCGGACCACGCCCGCCTGCGACCTCACGGCCTACGCCCCCGACTCCGACGAACAGCAGGCGTGCGTCGCCGCGGCCGCCGCGAAGGACGCGTACAACTGGGGTTACGACCCGCTGCACTACACCGTTCCCGAGGGCTCGTACGCCTCCGATCCGGACGGCACCCGGCGCACGGTCGAGTTCCGGCAGATGGTGCAGGGACTGAACGGCAGCGGGCTGCGCACCGTCATGGACGTCGTCTACAACCACACCGTCGCCAGCGGCCAGGACAGCAAGTCCGTCCTGGACCGGATCGTGCCCGGCTACTACCAGCGGCTGCTCGCCGACGGCACCGTCGCCACCTCCACCTGCTGCGCCAACACCGCGCCCGAGAACGCCATGATGGGCAAGCTCGTGGTCGACTCCGTCGTCACCTGGGCGAAGGAGTACAAGGTCGACGGCTTCCGCTTCGACCTCATGGGCCACCACCCGAAGGCCAACATCCTGGCAGTACGCAAGGCCCTCGACGAGCTGACCGTGGCACGGGACGGCGTGGACGGAAAGAAGATCATCCTCTACGGGGAGGGCTGGAACTTCGGCGAGATCGCCGACGACGCCCGCTTCGTCCAGGCCACGCAGAAGAACATGGCGGGCACGGGCGTGGCGACCTTCTCCGACCGGGCCCGGGACGCGGTCCGCGGAGGAGGCCCGTTCGACGAGGACCCGGGCGTCCAGGGCTTCGCCTCCGGCCTGTTCACCGAGCCCAACGCCTCGAAGGCCAACGGGACCCCCGCCGAGCAGCGGGCCCGGCTCCTCCACTACCAGGACCTGATCAAGGTCGGCCTGTCCGGCAACCTCGCCTCGTACGCCTTCACCGACACCGCCGGCCGTCAGGTCAAGGGCTCCGACGTCGACTACAACGGCTCCCCGGCCGGCTACGCCGCCGCGCCCGGTGACGCCCTCGCCTACGCCGACGCCCATGACAACGAGACCCTGTTCGACGCGCTCGCCTTCAAACTGCCGCCCGGCACCTCGCCGGACGACCGGGCGCGCATGCAGGTCCTCGCGATGGCGACGGCCGCGCTCTCCCAGGGGCCCGCGCTGTCCCAGGCGGGCACGGACCTCCTGCGGTCGAAGTCGCTGGACCGCAATTCGTACGACAGCGGCGACTGGTTCAACACCATCCACTGGGACTGCCGCGCCGGCAACGGCTTCGGCCGGGGACTGCCCCCGGCGGCCGACAACAAGGCGAAGTGGCCCTACGCCAAGCCGCTGCTGACGTCCGTCAAGGTCGGCTGCCCGCAGATCACCGGAGCCTCCGCCGCCTACCGGGACCTGCTGCGGGTGCGTACGAGCGAGCCGGTCTTCGGCCTGGACACCGCGCAGGAGGTGCAGTCCGCGCTGTCCTTCCCGCTCTCGGGCCAGGGCGAGACCCCGGGCGTGATCACCATGCGCCTCGGCGACCTGGTCGTGGTCTTCAACGCCACACCCGAGCGGCAGACCCAGCGCGTCGGCGGCCTCGCCGGGACGGCGTACGCGCTGCACCCCGTGCAGGCCGCCGGTGCCGACGCCGTCGTCAAGTCGGCGTCGTACGAGGCTGCTTCCGGCACGTTCGGTGTGCCGGGCCGCACCGTCGCGGTCTTCACCCGCGGCTGAACCGGGACCTGAACCCGGAGCCGGTCAGACGCGCTGCTCCGGCACTCGCACCGTCCGCGGTGCGAGTGCCACGAGCCGGCCGACGAGGTCCGCGAAGGGCCCGTCGGCCGGCTCGTCCGCGAGGATGCGCAGCAGTACGCCCGCCATCTCGTGGTCGTACGCCGCCGACACGGCCGTCAGCGCCGCGAAGTCGTGCACCAGCTGGAGCTCCAGCTCGCCGCGCGGGATCTGCCGCCCGTCCAGCCAGATCAGCGCGGTCGACTCGGCGAGCGAGACCCAGGACCGCACGATCAGCCGCAGCCGCGCCGGCGGCTGCTGGATGCCGAGATGGGCCAGAATCTGGTCGTACGCGGCCTGCCGGACCTCGTCGATCATGGCGTTGGTGGTGGTCGAACCGACGGCCGGGCCGCCGCGCATCAGCGCCGAGAAACCCGGCCCGTGCTCGTCGACGAAGTCGAAGAACCGCCCCATCACGCGCAGCAGCCGGGCCCCGAGCGGCCCTTCGTGCGGCTCCTGGAACCGGGCCGCCAGCTCGTCCGCCGCGCGCCGCAACGCTGCCTCGTACAGGCTCTGTTTGCCGGGGAAGTAGTGGTAGACCAGCGGCCGGGAGATGCCCGCGGCGGCGGCGATCTCGTCGATCGACACCTCGTCGGGGGAGCGGTGGCTGAACAGCTCCAGCGCCACTCCGATCAGCTGCTGCCTGCGCTCCTCGACGCCCATCCGTCTGCGCACCCCGGTCGTCATGCGAACAGCCTAACGGTCAGCCGTAGATCAGCGTCCGTTACGCTCCCGGGATATGACCGCATCTGACCAGGAGACCCCGGCGCAGCAGCCCGTGGGTATGAGCCCGCGCCAGGCCCGGATACTCCGCATCACCGCCGCTTCCGTACTGCTCGTGGCGATGGCGGCGGTGCTGGCGGTGCGGCTGGCCAGCCGGACGTCCGTCCTCGTGGTCGGGGTGTACGGACTGGCCATGATCCTGTGCGGCGTGGTGATCGAACTGAGCCGTCACGGACGTACCCGGCTGGGCACCTATCTGCTGGGCGCGGGCCTGGCGGCGGCGCTGGTGGCGGACTGGCTGCTGCTGCCCTGACCCTCCCGGAGGCCCTTTGAGGGCGCTTTGGATGCGCTTTGGGAGCCCTTTTTGGGGGTCCGGCCCTCAGAGGTCCAGGACGAGCCGGTCGCCGCGGCAGCGTGAGACGCAGATCAGCATCGAGTCGTCCCGCTCGGTGTCCGTGAGCAGCTCGTCCCGGTGGTCGATCTCGCCCTCCAGCACCCGCTGTTGGCAGGTACCGCAGAAGCCCTGCTCGCAGGAGTACGCGAGGTCCGGCAGCTCGTCGCGTACGGCGGCGAGCACCGACCGGTCGGCAGGGACCGTGATCGTGCGGCCGAGGCGGCGCAGTTCGACCTCGAAGGCGCCGCCGGATGCCGCGTCGGAGGCGGCCGTGAAGCGCTCCAGACGCAGCTCGCGGCCCTCGGGCAGGGCGCCCGCGACCGCGTCCATGAGCCCCTCGGGGCCGCAGCAGTAGACCACCGACTCGGCGGGCAGTTCCGCGAGGTACCCGAGGTCGGGAGGGCCGAGCACGACGTCCGCTCCCAGCTTCTCGGCCTCGTCGAGGAACGGCATGCTCGCCCGGTCGCGCCCGCAGTACAGCAGCCGCCAGTCGGCACCCGCCGCCCGTGCGGCGCGCACCATCGGCAGGATGGGCGTGATGCCGATGCCGCCCGCGACGAAGACGTACGAGGCGGCCTCGACCAGCGGGAACCGGTTGCGCGGCCCGCGGATCTCGACCTCCGTGCCCTCGTGGAGCTGCTGCGCCACCTCGCGCGAGCCGCCGCGGCCGTCCTCGATGACGCGGGTGGCGATCGTGTACGTGCGGGCGTCGGCCGGGTCGCCGCAGAGGGAGTACTGCCGTACGAGGCCCGAGGGCAGGACGAGATCCAGGTGCGCGCCGGGCTCCCAGGCGGGCAGACCGTCGCCCTCCAGCCGGAGCTGGACCACGCCTTCGGCGGGGGAGGTGCGCTCGGTGACGAGGACGCGGTGGGAGGAGGGCCTGCCAAGGCCCCGGCCGCGGCCCGATATCGGCTCTTCCAGGGCGGGCAGGGGCCAGAGCGGGGACGCCTCGATGCGGCGGCGCATGGCCCGCCTGGCGAGCAGGGCGGCTCCGGCGACGAGGACCAGGGTGAGGGGCCGGGGCATCAGCGGACTCCGTTCTGGCCGTTCCGGCCGTTCCGGCTGTTCCGGCCGTTCTGGCCGTTCGCGCCGGGGGAGTTGGCGAGGTACGCGACGGCCTGTGCGGTACTGCCTTCCTGGGACGGGTGGTACGCACGGCTCAGATAGCGGGGGATCGACCGGAGCATCGAAGGTGTGGAGGGGAGCGTGCCCTGGTTCCCGGCCCGGTAGAAGTCCCGGAAGCTCGCCCTGCCGTCCCGCAGCGAGGGGTCGTTCTCCATGAAGAAGCGGGCACCGCGCTGCCAGAGGAAGACCAGCGCGGAGAACGCCGTCGCCCAGGTCCGCACCCGGCGCCGGTAACTGCCGTCGACGTGCATGAACAGGTCGAAGGCGACCGAGCGGTGCTCGACCTCCTCGGCGCCGTGCCAGCGCAGCAGGTCCAGCATCATCGGGTCGGCGCCGCGCCGGTCCAGCTCGTCGGCGTTGAGCACCCAGTCGCCGAGGAAGGCCGTGTAGTGCTCGATCGCGGCGATCAGCGCGACCCGTTCCTTCAGCCACCACTCACGCGCCCTGCCGGGCGGCAGCGTGCGGTCGCCCAGCAGCTTCTCGAAGAGCCAGTCGACCTGCGCGGTGTACGGGGTGGGGTCCAGACCCAGCCGTTCGAGGTGGGGCAGCACCTCGTCGTGGGCCTGCGAGTGCACCGCCTCCTGGCCGATGAAGCCGATGACGTCCTCGCGCAGCCGGTCGTCGTGGATGAGCGGCAGTACCTGCTTGTAGACATGCACGAACCAGCGCTCGCCGGCGGGCAGCAGCAGGTGCAGCACGTTGATGGTGTGGGTGGAGAAGGGGTCTCCGGGTACCCAGTGGAGCGGGGTCTCCTCCCAGGTGAAGGAGACCTTGCGGGCCTTGAGCGCCGCAGCGGGCTGCGTATTAGACATGGCGTCAATGTACTGACGGGTACGCGCGGGCGACAGGGGCCTGCACGCGGTTTCCAGGAGTCGGCTTTCAGTCTGTTCTTGCGAGGAACCCGGGGCTTCAGTCCTGGGAGGAATCGCATCCTTTCCGTCGCGGCGCGGAGCGCCGCGGTATCGTTGCTGGTTGCCCGGTCGCGGAGTGGCCGGGTGTTGTCTCCGGCGAGGCCGGGGGATGGTACACACGGTGAAGGGTTCACCCGGTCGGGTGATCAGGGGCGAACGTGCGGTGGGTGGTCGTATGTGTGTGTACGTTGGGTGATCGTGAAGCTGACGGTGCAGATCAGGCTGCTGCCGACGCCGGTGCAGGCGGCGGCACTTGAGGCGACGCTGCGCGCCTGTAACGAGGCTGCTACCTGGGCCAGCGGCGTGGCGTTCGAGAAGGACGTGAAGCGGAACTTCGCGCTGCGGGAGCACGCTTACGGTGAGATCCGGGCCCGGTGGGGGCTTGGGGCGCAGGCCGCCCAGCACGTGATCAAGAAGACGTGTGACGCGTACGCCACGCTGAAGGCGAACCTGAAGGCGGGAAATCTGGGCAGGCCGGGCTCGAAGCGGTACCGGAAGGCCACGGGAAAGCCGATTGCCTTCCGGCCGGAGGGCGCGCAGCCGTATGACGACCGGATGCTGTCCTGGCAGATGCCCGAACGCCGGGTCTCCCTCTGGACCGTGGCCGGGCGCATCAAGGACGTGGCGTTCACCGCCTCCCCGGAGCAGTTGGCCACGCTGGCCCTGTACCGCAAGGGGGAGTCGGATCTGCTGGTGCGGGACGGCATGTGGTTCCTGCTGGCGACCTGCGAGGTCCCCGAGGCCGCGCCGAACACCGACCCGGTGGACTTCCTCGGTATCGACCTGGGCATCGTGAACATCGCCACCACCTCGGACGGCGAGATCATGGCCGGGCGCGAACTGAACCGCATCCGCACCCGGGAACGGACCCTGCGCACCAAACTCCAGAAGAAGAACACTCCCTCCGCCAAGCGCCGTCTGAAGAAGCGCAGGTGCAAGGAGGCGCGGCGGGCACGGGACATCAACCACAAGATCGCGAAGCATGTGGTGGCCGAGGCAGAACGCACCGGTCGCGGGATCGCCCTGGAGGACCTGACGGGCATCCGTGAACGGGTACGGCTTCGCAAGCCCCAACGGGCCACCCACTCCAGCTGGTCGTTCCACCAGCTGGGGCAGTTCATCGGATACAAGGCCCGCCGGGCGGGGGTGCCGGTGGTGTACGTCGATCCGGCGTACACCTCGCGTACCTGTGCCGAGTGCGGGCACGTCGACAGGGCGAATCGGGTCTCGCAGGCCTGGTTCGCATGTCGGTCCTGCGGATTCGTTGATCACGCGGACCGGAACGGCTCCCGCAACATCCGCGCCCGTGCGTGGGAGTTGTGGCGACACGGGGCCCTGTCAACGGCCCCCGCCCCACCACCGCAACAGCAGGGCGGGGCCGGACGCGAACGCAGCATCACCGCCAGTGATGCCCGTTACGCAAACCCGACGCTTCCAACAAAGTCCTTTGGCGCCAGGTAGTTGACCAGAACGAGGGAATGGTCGGATCGTCACCAGCGTGACGGGGAGTGCGGTGGGGGCACCCCTAGGCGAAGCTCTGGGGGAGTTTGAGGACACGCTTGCAGGCCGTACGGGAGTCTTGGGGGCTTGCCCCGGTTCGGGAAGGGGGGTCCTCCCCCACGCACTCTGGGGGTCCTCCTATGCCCGCAGGGCGGGGAGGGCAGGGGGCAAAGCCTGCCGCAGGCGCCCCGGTCACAGGCCCCCACCCCGCACGCCCCCTACCCCCGCGAGGCCAACCGCTCGCGTACCCGCTCCACCACCTCGTCCCCCACCCCCAGCCCCTCCCTCACGTACCCCTCCATCGACCCGTACCGCCGCTCCGCCTCCTCCAGGCCCGCCGTCAGATACTCCGAGGTCACCCCGACGATCGCGAGCGCGATCTCGGGGTCGCCGCCCTGGGCGGTGAAGCCCTCCACGAGAGGGGCGAAGGCCAGCCGGACTCCCGGGTTCACCGAGAGGTACTCCTCCTCGATCGTCGCCCCGTCCGCCCCCAGCACGCTCAACAGCACCGTCGCGGCCCAGCCCGTCCGGTCCTTGCCCGCCGTGCAGTGGAAGAGCACCGTCCCCGCGTCCGGATCGGCCAGCTCCTTCAGGAACGCCCCGTACCCGAGCCGGGCCGACTCGGTGGAGACGAACGCCCGGTACGTGTCGGCGAACAGCGCTTGCGCCCGGCCACCGCCCAGCTCGCGCTCGGCGGTGGCCGGATCGGCGAGGACCTCCCTCAGCCGGGCGGCCGCCGGCAGGGCGCCCGACCTGAGGCGGTCGGCGAGCACGTCGGCGACCAGGAGCCGCCCGCCCGCCGGGAGGTGGTCGGGGCGGGCCCGGCGCTCCGCCTCCGTCCGGAAGTCGACGACGGTACGGATCCCCAGCGCCGCCACCGCCGGATCGGTGCCCGCGTCGAGCCGGTCGAGCTGCCCCGAGCGCAGTACCAGCCCGGACCGCACGACGCGCCCGCCGGACAGCGGGGTGGAGCCGAGATCGCGGAGGTTCGCGACGGTGGTGGCGGGGATCGCGGTCATGACGGCGGCTCCTGCGGTCTGCGTTCGTCTCCGCAGTCGTGTCTGCGGTCTGTGGTCGTTTTCTACCGTTTCGCCACCAAACCGTAGCCGCTGAACTCCACCGTGCCCCGCGCCCCGCTGCCCCCGTGCGCCGCCGTCATGAACAGCCCCGCGTCCTGCGCGGGCGCGGCGCCGGGCACCGTGACCGTGGCGACCGTGCGCCACGTCGTGCCCTCGTCCGTGGAGAGCGAGCCGGTGAAGGCGGACCCCGACCGGCTCAGCCGCAGCAGGACCGGCGCCCTCACCCCCGTCACGCGCCGGTACGTGTCGAGCGTGCCGTCGCCGTCGCCGTCGTACGAGAGCGCCACCCCGTTCGCCGGTGTGACCGCGAGGTTGAGGAACCCGGGGGAGCCCTGCGTGGCCAGGCTGTTGCGTACGACGATGCCCGCCCGTGCCCACGGGCCGGTCTCCGCCTGGGTGTCCACCCGGACCGTCAGGGCCGCGCCGTCCACCAGCTCGCCCGGCCGGAAGACCGCGCCGAACTGGCTGGTCGTCCGCCACAGGTCCGCGCCGCCGCCGTTGATCGCGAAGCGCCCGTCCAGCCGCCCGAACACCGCCTCGTTGCTCGTGAACGTGCGCCACCCGGCGCCCAGCGGCCCCGCCACGTACAGGGCCCCTCGCTGGACGACGCCGACCGGCTCCTCGCCCTGGGGACCGTAGGAGGCGGTCAGTTCGTACGGGAGGGGTTCGAGCGGTGCCGTGAGCGGGCCGGGCGGGGCCTGCACCCGCCAGCCGACGCTCGCCGAGCCCGCCGCCGGGACGGGCGGCAGCGAGCGCGTCGGCAACTCCCCGAGACCGGTGACGGTGATGTCGACGGGGCCGGTGCCGCGCAGCCCGTTCACATTGCGGAAGGCGGCCGTGACCTCGGCGCCGCCGCCGGGCGCCAGTACGGCGGGCTCGGCCGTGACGGTGACCGTGCCCTGGTAGGGCGCGCGGGACAGCACCTCGTACACCCGGCGGGCCGTCCGGTACGGGTCGTGTCGAGGCCGCAGCGGATACGCGTCACGCTTCCGGGTCCACGGCTCTTCGAGGGCGTACCAGTCGAACGTCCTCGGCGGGCGCCCCTCGGCCAGTGCGTCCTCCAGCTCGTCCAGGAACGCCTGCCACTGGGGCAGATGCACGTCCCCGATGAGGCCCTGCCAGTCCCGGTTGGCGTAGTTGGCGAGCCGGCCGGCGTCCGCCGTGGGCCGGTCCGCCCAGGTGGTGACGAGGACACGGGCGGTGCGCTCCAGCTGCTCCCGCTCGGCGTCCGAGCCGGCCATCCGCTTCGCGTCGTCCAGCCAGGGACCGAGCAGGAACGCACGATGGGACCCGGCCATCTCCTCGCTCAGCCGCATCAGCTTCAGCCACAGCCGGGAAAGGGCACGGAATGCCTCCAGGTCGCCGCGGGTGTGGGCCGACAGGAGGTGCGGGAGCAGCTGCCAGGAGCGGTTGGCGAGGGCCTGGCGGCCGAGGTCGGTCAGGTCGTGGCGGTAGGCGTCGCTGCGGCGCGGCGACTCGCGCACGCCGAGCAGCGCCGCGAAGGCCCGGTCGAGGACGCCGGGGTGGTAGGCGGGGGTGTGGGTGGCGTAGTACGTGCCCGACGCGGCGGTCAGCGACGGGCGGGCGGCGAAGATCGAGTCGTGCGGGCGGCCGTCGCGGCTGCTGATCCGGTACACGGAGTCCCGCAGCGCGGCGAAGGCCTCGCGTGCGCCGTCGTCCCGGCCGCCGTAGCGCAGATCGGCGTACGACGCGAACCACTCGTCGCGGTCGATCGCCTCCTCGCGCCAGGCCAGTTCGGAGAACAGCTCCAGCGCCGCGGGGTCGCGCTCGGCGGCCTCGGGCATGTAGGCGGTGCCGGCGAGGGCGGAGCCGGGCCGGTCGCGCCATACCGTGAACCGTTCGGTCCAGGTGTGGGTCTTGGCGCCGAGGGTGGTCCGTCCGCCGAAGTTCGGGATCGTGCCGAACGCGTACGGCGCCCCGCCCCAGTCCTTCTCGCGGTTCGTGACGGAGTCCAGATCGGAGAGCCCGTCCACGACGAGCAGCCGCTCCTTGTCGAGGGCGTCGAGCAGCTCGCGGCGCGGGTTGGCCTGCCAGCCGAGAATCAGCCACAGGGCGTCGGGGCGCGCGGTGCTCAGGGCGCGCTCGACGGCGCGGGCCGCCTCGGGGACGGGCACGTCGCCCGCCGAGCCGCCCTCGTGGAGCAGGTCCATCTTGAAGTGCCGGATGTCGCCGAAAAGTTCCCGCTGGTGGCGGTAGAACGCGGCGGCCACCTGCTGGAAGGTCTCGGTGCGCGGGTCGAGCCAGTCGGGCCGCCTGAGTCCGGACCAGGTGCCCTGGGGGATCGTGCGGGCGCCGGGGTTGCGGGCGGCGAAGCCGTCGGGGACGGTGCCGAAATAGCCGGGCAGGACGGGCGACATGCCGAGCTCGCGCATCCTGGCCGCGATCCGCCGGCCCAGTTCGGCGCGGCGTGCGAGCAGCTCGGGGCTGATCGGGCCGCCGTACGCGCTCATGTTCTGCAGCAGCCACCAGGGCTGGTGGGAGGGCGCGGGCAGCCAGGCGCGGGCCTCGGTATCCGAGTAGCCGAAGTCCATCAGGAGCCGGTGGTAGACGGCCTCCTGGCCGGCGGTGACCAGGACCTCGTTGCAGCCGTGCAGGGCGAGGACGTCGATCAGCCGCTCCCAGCGGGGCCAGTCGGCGTACGGGGCGGTGTAGCCGTCGTGGGTGTCGTTGAAGGCGAACCGGTGCGGGACGGTGGCCGATCGCTCCAGGGGCGCGCCGGGGGCGGGCAGCCGGTGGGGGAGGTCCAGCTGGGTGCCGGACCAGGAGATGTGGGCCGCGCACACGTACTTGAGGTACCAGTGGACTCCGGTGAGCAGCGCTGCCGGGGTGGTGCCCGCGACCTCGATACGGCCGGTGGTGCCCGACACCCTGAACCGGTCCGGGCCGCCGATGGCGGCGGGGAGTGCGGTGAGCCGGAACTGGGCGGCGTGGTGGGGGAGCAGCCGGTGCAGCGCGCTGCGGGCCGGAGCCGTATCCGTACTCTCGCTGCGCGACCCTCCCGACGCGGGGGAGGCGAACGAAGGGGAGGCGAACGGAGGGGAGGCGGACGCGGGGGAGGCGAACGCCGCACCCGCCCCGATGGCTCCCGCGGTGCCCAGCAGCGAACGTCTCGACAGCTCGGACATGGGCGCTCCTCCATGTTGCGTGAGAGACAACAGGTGCGTGCGGAAGCGCACGTTACCCGGCGTTCGCCAGCGCGCCCGGGTGCCGAGCGGGCACGATGGCCGGATGCGTACGGAACGAGCGCGAACCACCCTCATAGCCCTGTCCGCCCTCGCCTTGGCGGCCACCCTCACCGCCTGCGGCGCGGACGACGAAAAGGCCCCCGACGTGCCGGAGACGGCGACGGGGACCCTGGAACAACTGGCGGCGAAGGCCGACTGCGAGCCGAACATCCAGACGGACGCGAAAGAACTGCGCCAGGCCAATTGCGCGACGGGCGACGGCACGTACGTGCTGGCCACCTTCGCCACCGACCGCGGCCAGCGCGAGTGGATCAACGAGGCCAATGACTACGGCGGCTCGTATCTCGTCGGCAGGAAGTGGGTCGCGGTCGGCGAGGCGAAGGTGGTGACAGCGCTGCGCGGCCGGCTCGGCGGGACCGTGGAGACCGGCACCTCGCATGACCAGCACTCGGGGAGTAGTGCCGGCGGTGGGGGGAACGAGGGGTCGCACTCCGGCCATCACTGAGCAGGCCGCGCAGGTAGAGGGGCGGGCGTGGGTGCCGGGGTCAGCGGCACTTACGCCCGTCGTTGATGCAGTTCACCACCTTGTTCATCAGCCTCTGGTCGAAGACGTTGATGAAGTCGCCGTGGTCGGTGATCGGCTTGTGGAGCTGCTCCGGGAAGGAGTCGACCGCGAAGCCGGGGCCGGGCGGGACGTCGTAGACGATGCGCTGCACCAACTGGGGAATGGCCCGGAAACCCTGCTGGCAGCGGCCGTTCTCATCCGCGAAGGCGACATGGGTGCGGTGATTCGCGCTGTCGGTGTTCTGGCCGTCCCAGCAGCTCTGGAATTTGAATGTGCGTACCACCTGACTGCCCTCGGGGCAGATCGGGTACTTGTCCTTCAGCTGACGGTCCTCGAATCCCGTGCAGCTCCAGGACGCGTTCGCGTTGGCGTCACCGTTGGTGAATGCCTTGGCGTCACCGGTGATGATGCGGAGAAAGCGCGGCATGGCCGTGACTTTGCCGACCGGACTTCCGACAAAATTCAGTGTGACCTGGGAAGGCGTCTGGATCTCTCCGACGTTCTGGTCCTTTCCGCCGCCGTCGGCCTGGGCGTCGTTCTCGTTCTGGCCGTTCTGCAGGCGCAGGACCGGCCAGTAATAAGTCGACTTGTCGCCCTGATTGCGGCAGGTGGTGGCGCCGCCGGCGAGATCGTCGTCGCTGGCGAACGCGTCATTGGCCTGGTTGCCGACGTAATCGTGCATATGGTGTGCGCCATTGCTCACGCCCGGCGCGACGATGACATTGTCCGGATTGAACTTTCCGTTCTCGTTCCGTCCGCAGTCGGTGGTGAAGGTGCCCCGGGAGGCGCCCCGGCGCTGGCGCGGATTGGCGACGTTCGGCTGGACGCTCTGGATGTCGACGAAGTCGGACTCCTCCGGCCCGTTCCCGGCCTGGCCGCCGTTGCCCTGGTCACCGCCTTGATCACCGCCTTGATCACCACCCTGGTCCTGGCCGCCGTCCTGGCCGTCGCCGTTCCCGTTGTCGCCGCCGCCGTCGCCGTTTCCGTCGTTGTTGTTGTCGTCGGCGCGCAGCGTGCACGGAGCCATCTGCTCCAGACCCTGGGGCTTGTCCGCCTCGCGCTCGATCAGGGCGACGATCCGCTGGATGATCACCAGTCGTTCATTCTTCAATGGCGCCAGAATCTGCTGTTCGGCAAAGGCGGGATCGTTCTCGATCCGCTCCTTGTTCTCGGCGAACCGCTGATAGGCGGTGGTGATCTGGGTGTCCAGCGTGGCGAGTTCACGGTCGACCGCGCCACGCACCCCCTGGGGGACTTCCGGAAGTTCGTTTCCGACATCGGGGCAGTCGATCGTGGACACCGACTGTCCGGCGGCCTGGGTCCGGTCGGGGGGCTGGGTGTTCCAGCCCTCTCCTGCGGATGCGTAGAAATTGACCGCTACCAGCCCACCCCCGCCCAGAATGAGGGCAGCCGAGGCGGCGATCGCCCGGTTTGCCAGCGTTGAGCGTTTTCGTGTCGTGCGTCCCATGGAACTCCAATCCCGGGGAGGGGAGTAGCGCGCCGTTCCATACGGACGGGGTGTCCGGCCCGTTCAGGCGGGTTCGGAATTCGTAGAAATCTCCATTCGTAAATCGGACGATTAGCGGTCGAGATATGCCAGCACGGCCAGCACCCGCCGGTTGTCGTCCTCCGACGGCGGCAGCCCCAGCTTCGCGAAGATGTTCGACGTGTGCTTGGCCACCGCCCGCTCCGTGACGGCGAGTCGCTCGGCGATCGCGGCATTGGACCTGCCCTGCGCCATCAGCTCCAGCACCTCCGTCTCCCGCGGTGTCAGACCGCGCAGCGGCTCGTCCCGTGCCTGCCGGACCAGCAGTTGCGCGATCACCTGCTGATCCATCGCCGTACCGCCCCTGGCCACCTGACGCACCGCGTCGACGAACTGCTCCGCCTCGAACACCCGGTCCTTGAGGAGATAGCCCACCCCGCCCTTGCCGTCCGCCAGCAGCTCGCGGGCGTACAACTGCTCCACATGCTGGGAGAGGACCAGCACCGGCAGCCCCGGGCGCGCCCGGCGCGCCGCGAGCGCGCACTGCAGGCCCTCGTCCGTGTGGGACGGCGGCAGACGGACATCGACGATGGCGACATCCGGCTCCAACTCGGCGAGCGCCTTGCTCAGTTCCGGACCGCTCTCGACGGCGGCGGCGATCTCGAAGTCGAACGCCTCGAGCAGGCGCACCAGGCCGTCGCGCAGCAGGAAGAGATCTTCGGCTAGGACAACGCGCAAGGAATCTCCATCGTCACCATGGTGGGACCGCCCACTGGACTGCTGACGGCCAGGACGCCGTCGAATGTACCGAGTCGGCGCTCCACGCCGATCAACCCGGACCCGCCGCCCATGCGCGCCCCGCCCCCGCCGTTGTCGGTCACGGCGATCCGCAGCATCCGCTCGGAACCGGCGTACGACATGTCGACCCAGATCCGGTCGGCACCCGAGTGCTTCACCGCGTTGGTGAGGGCCTCGCTCACCGCGAAGTACGCGGCGGACTCGACCGGGGCGTCCGCCCGGCCGGGCAGCTCCACCTCCACCTCGACCGGCACCGGCAGCCGCAGTGCCAGAGCCCTCACCGCGTCGCCGAGACCGCGCTCCGCGAGCACCGGCGGATGGATGCCGCGCACCAGGTCGCGCAGCTCGGCCAGCGCCTCGGCGGAGGACTGCCGGGCCGCGGCGACCAGCTGCTTCGCCTTGGCCGGATCCTTCTCGATGAGCGCCTCGATGGTGCTGAGGCTCATCCCCATCGCCACCAGCCGGGCCTGGGCCCCGTCGTGCAGATCCCGCTCGATACGCCGCAGTTCGGCGGCCGACGTGTCGAGGGCGTCGGAGCGGGTCTCCACGAGCCGGTCGATCCGCTGCTCCAGCTCGGTCGGGTGGCGCGGCACGAGGGTCGCCCGGGTGAGCCGGAAGTGGGCGGTGACCAGATACCGGTTGACGAACAGCCCGAGCGTGATCCACGCGGCGCCGAGCAGCCCGGCCAGAAAGGCGTTGAACCAGCTGCTGAGCGGGATGAACGCGTACCAGAAACCGCCGTCCACGCTGCGGACCGGGATCCACAGGCCCGCCGCCAGAAGGAGGCCGAAGATCCCGTCGAGCAGCATCGAGGGCGCGAGCACCGCGATGATCCCGCCGGCCGTCATGTCGGTCAGCAGCCACAGCAGATCCCGCCAGGTCGCCCGGTCCTTCAACAGGAAGAAGCAGAGCTCGACCTGGCCGACGACCCCGGTCCTCAGCTCCTTCGGCCAGGGCGCGTACGTCGACGGTATGCGCTCCCGCGCCCACTTGGCGGCCAGCAACCGGCGATGGCCCACATGCCTGCGCACCATCGCCAGCACATGAGGTGTGGTGAACACCCCCACCCCGATGGGGATGAGCGCGATGGACACCATCGCCACGACAAAGGCCGCGATGGATCCGATCCACGCGGTCAGAGCCAGCGCGAGCCCTTGCGCGCCGGCCACCACGGCGTCCCGTGCCCTGGAGGATGTCCCCCTGGCCGCGTCCATCATCAGCCCCCCGTGTTCCGTCCCGCTGTGATCTTGCCTTCCCAGTGTGACGGCTGCCGAAGGCCAGGGCACTGGGCCTGGCACCCGTTTCCGGGGGTGTACCTGGCACCACCCCTCATCAGGGCAGCAGCGCGGCCTCCTGTTCCTCGGACAGCCCCACGGGGGCCCGTGCCGTGCCCGGCGTCAGAGGCCTGTTGAGAGACCGCAGCCAGGACCAGGTGTCCGCGACCGTCTCGGCCACCGGGCGGCAGCGCAGACCGGCGGCCAGCGCCTTCGACACGTCCGCGCGGTGCATCGCGTCGTACGTCTCGCCGCGCGGGATCCAGATCGGCAGGTCCGTCCACGGCGCAACGCCCGCGGCGGCGATCGTCTCCGCGTCCAGTGGGCGCAGCCGCACGTCCGCCCCGGTCGCCCGGACGCATTCCGCCAGCAGTTCGCCCATGGTCGCGTGCCCGGTCGGGCTCACCAGGTTGTACGGGCCCGAAAGTCCCTGCTCCGATGCGTCGACGACCCACTCGGCCAGGTCCCGTACGTCGATGAACTGGAGCGGGAGATCACGCGGGCCGGGCGCCGGTACCGCACCACCCCTGGCCACCCGGTACAGCCACCACGGCAGCCGCCCCACGTTCTCCCACGGGCCGAGGATCAGACCGGCCCGCACCAGCAGCGAACGGTCCTCGCCGAAGGCCTCCACCGCCGCCAGCTCCCCGCCCCGCTTGTCGCGCGCGTAGTCGGTGGCCCCGGCATCCGCCGCCGCGCTCTCCACCAGCGGCCCGTCCTCGGCCAGCCCCGCGGCCGGGGGCCAGGCGTAGACCGAGCGGCTGGAGACGTACACGTACCGCCACGCCCGGTCGGCGAGCAGCCGGGCCGCGTCGCGTACGGCGTACGGCGCGTTCGACCACGTGTCGACGACGACGTCCCAGTCGCCCTCCGCCTCGGCGAGCGCCTTGAGCCCGCCCGGCTCGGTGCGGTCGCCGTGCAGCACGCTCACACCCTCGGGGGCCTCGTGGCGCCCCCGGTGAAACACCGTCACCTGCCAGTCGCGGGCGAGCGCCGCATCCACCACGGCCCGCCCCACGAACTCCGTCCCGCCCAGAATCAGAAGTCTCATGCGCCCGACTCTGCCCTGCGCGGGGCCGTGACCACCGAAGCTTCGCTACCGGAGGAACGGTCGCATCACCCCGTCTATCGGTCACGGTGGCCGGGATGGCACCATGACCAGGCTATGACGGATGCCCGGTCGCCGATGCGCGCACTGCGAGCCGCACTTTTCGCGGCGGTGTGTACGGCATTGGCCGCTGTAGGGCATTCATCCCTGTCTGGGCACGACCTGCCGGTGAGCGTGCTGCTCCTGGCACTCGCGGTGAGCGGGGGCGCGGCCTGGCTCGCGGGTACGCGACGCCGGGGCGCGTTCGCCATCGGAACGGGGCTCCTGGCCGTCCAGGGCGCACTTCACTTGATGTTCGCCGGCTCCGACTCCCGCACCGCCTCCCCGCACAGCGCCCACGCCGCACACACCATGAGCGGCGCGGATCCCATGGCGGCCGAAGCCATGACGGGTGCCGCGGACACGTCCGCCTCCGCGGGCATGCTCGCCGCACACCTCATCGGCGCGGCCGTGTGCGCACTCTGGCTCGCACACGGCGAGGCCGCCTTCTTCCGGCTGGCCCGCACGATCGGCACCCTGGCGTTCGCCCCCGTACGCCTGCTGCTCGCGGTCGTCCGCGTCCCGCGGCTCCCGTCCGCCGTGCGTCCGCGTCCCCGCACCCGCCGCCTCCACGGCGTCGTACTCGCGCACACCCTCTCGCGGCGCGGCCCGCCCCTGATCCTCGTCCCCCGTGCCACGGCCCCCGGAGCGAACGTCTGACCCGGGGACCGCCTTCCCCATGTCAACGCGCACCAAATCCGAGGACAGCCATGGCCATTGACGACTCCGTGAAGCCGGACGAACCGGCGACCGGCGACAGATCCACCACCCCCACTTCCACGTGGAGCGCGCTGCGCCCGCTCGTGCTGCGCATCCACTTCTACGCGGGCGTCCTCGTCGCCCCGTTCCTCCTCGTGGCCGCCATCAGCGGACTGCTCTACGCCCTGTCCTTCCAGGCCGAGAAGATCATCTACAGCCATGAGCTGACCACCGCGACCGGCGAGCGCACCGTCCCGCTCGCCACCCAGGTGAAGGCTGCCCGTGAGGCTCACCCCGAGGGCACGGTGACCGCCGTGTGGCCGTCCTCCGAGGACGGCGCGACCACCCGGGTCCTCATGAGCAGCCCCGATGTCGAGGAGGGCTCGTCCCTCGCCGTCTTCGTCGACCCGTACACCGCGGAGATACGTGGCGCGCTGCCCGACTCCGGCGGCGCTCTCCCGCTGCGCGCCTGGCTCAGCGAGCTCCACGCGGACCTGCACCTGGGCGATCTCGGACGCAACTACAGCGAACTCGCGGCCAGCTGGCTCTGGGTGGTCGCCCTCGGGGGCCTGCTGCTGTGGATCGGCCGCAAGCGGGCGTCGAAGCGCGATCTGCTGCTGCCCGAGCGCGCGGCCAAGGGCCGCCGCAAGACCCTGTCCTGGCACGGCTCGGTCGGTCTGTGGGCGGTGGCCGGACTCGTCGCGCTGTCGGCGACCGGCCTCACCTGGTCGAAGTACGCGGGCGAGAACATCGACGTGCTCCAGACCCGGCTCGGCGGTGCGACGCCTGCCGTCTCGGCCACCATCGACGGCAGCGCCGGCGGTGGCGGTGGCGAGCACGCGGGGCACGGCGGCGGCCATGACAGCGCCGCCCACCAGGGACCGGACATCGGCATCGACAAGGCGGTCGAGGCCGCCGCGGCCAAGGGCGTCGGCGGCGAGATCTCCGTCATCCTGCCCGCCGACGGCAACGGCTACGTCGTCAAGGAGACCGACAAGCAGTTCCCGGTCCATCTCGACTCGGTCGCGGTCGACCCGGCCGACGGCAAGGTCATCGACGAGCTCAGGTTCGCCGACTACCCGCTGCTCGCCAAGCTGACCCGGGTCGGTATCGACGCCCACATGGGCAGGTTCCTCGGTCTGCCCAACCAGCTCGCCCTGGCCGCGCTCGCCCTCGCGCTGATCATGCTGATCGTCTGGGGCTACCGGATGTGGTGGCTGCGCCGCCCGACGAAGGACCGCCGGCTGAGCATGGGCCGTCCGATGCCACGCGGCGCCTGGCGCAAGGTGCCGGTCACGGCGCTGCTGCCGCTCGCCGCGGGGACCGCGCTGGTGGGCTGGTTCATCCCCATGCTCGGGATCAGCCTGCTGGTGTTCCTGGCGGCCGACGTCGTACTGGGTCTGGTCGCCCGGGCGCGGGCGAAGGCCTGACGTGGTGAGGGGCCGGCGCAGGCGCGACCGGCCCCCTTACCTCTGGGTCCTGTCCGGCCCATCTTGCCGGGCTCGGCCTGATCGACCGGACAGGCCCTAGCCGTCAGGGCGTGTACTTGTAGCCGACCCGCCGCACGGTCTGGATCGTGTGGCGGTGCTCGGCGCCCAGCTTGCGGCGCAGCCGGGCCACGTGGACGTCGACGGTCCGGCCGTCGCCGACATGCCCGTAACCCCACACCGTCGTCACCAGCTGATCGCGGGTGTGGACCCGGTTCGGATGCGCCACCAGATGCGAGAGCAGCTCGAACTCGAGGTACGTGAGGTCGAGCGCGTGGCCGTCGACGAAGGCGGTGCGCTGCGTGCTGTCGATCGACACCGGCCCCTCGACGCCGTCGGAGTCCGCTGCGGCATCGGGGACGAGCCGGGGCTGCTGATCGGCCGGTACGAGGACCAGGTAGCCGACCATCGGAGGCCGGCCCGGCAGGGTGGGCAGGGTGTGCTGGGGCGCGGGCAGCCAGGTGGCACCCGGCGGCAGGAAGTCGGCGACGTTCACCACCTCGTCGGGGTCGACGGCCCGGAGTCGGTGCCGGCCCTCCCTGATGTGCGTGGCAGCGGCACTGGTGGCGGTGGCGGCGGTGGAGACGGTACGGGTGTTCACCATGAGAGGTCAGCTCTTTCGCGCGAAGGAGTACGGACGGACGTACGTCGTGCGCGGCGGCCGAAGGCCTGATACCTGAACGTGGACCTGGACAGGTGGCTTTAGAGGGCCGACGCGTTCCTCGCGCGGCAACACACCCGGTCGAAGTCGTGGTGCTGACGGGACGGCCAGAACGGTTCGAGGTCGATGCGACCCGTCACGTTGCTCAGAAGGCTGTCCATGACCCCATTCAAGCAGACGAGGGAGAGCGGCCGCACATCCCTCTCACTGGACGGACGTTCCTTGGCGCGAACTTGACGTCCCCCCTTCCCCTTCCGCCCACTTGGCCCCCTCTCAGCCCACCAGCCGCTTCCGCCAGTCCAGCGGCGTCACGTCGATCCCCCGATCCGGGTCACCGTCCCACTCCACACCCAGACCCACCTCCGCGAGCGCCGCCACAATTTCCTTCCCGACAGCCGCCGTCGTCTCCCGGGAGCCGTCGAAGCCGCCGTACAGCAGCGTCAGTCCATGGCCCGCCGCCGCCGAATCCGTGCACTGCGTGTGGAAGTAGACGAAGCCGCGCGCGTCGGACGGCCCTTCGGCCCCGATCTCCGCGGTGCCGCACGTACGACAGCAGGTGAAGTGCTCCCGGGCGGTGATCCCCGCCGCCTGAAGAGCGTCGAAGGCACGGGTGAGCCGCTCCGGGTCCGTCTCGCCCTCCCAGCCCTCCTGCTCGGCGACCCGCTCCAGCCACATCCGGTCCACGAGCTGCTCGGCCTGCTCGCGGGACACCGGACGGTGGTCCCCGCTGACGAGGTAGTCCTCGGCCGTCTCGGCCAGCTCCGCCCGCGCGGCGTACCCGCCGACGAGCAACTCCCGCACCCGCTCCTCGATCTCCTCGCGATCGTCTTCGTCGAGCTCCGGCACGGGCTCCGGGGCGGGCCCCATGTCCAGCAGCTCCCACGCGAGACCGGCGTCCCAGCCGTCCTCCCGCCGTGCCCAGCCCCGCATCGCCGCCACGACGGTGGCGGCGTCATCGGCCCGGATCTGGAAGTGTCGGTCCCGCGCGCCGTCGCGGTGCTCCAGCGTGTAGTCCCCGCCCTCCTCGTGCCACACCTGGATGAAGACGTCGGGCAGGTCCGGTATCCGCTGGACCACGAGGAACTTGTCGCCCTGGTCGCCGATCCGGTGCACCAGCTCGTCGAGCAGCTCCGCCGTCGGCCGGACGTGACGCTGCCAGTTCTCGGTCTTCACTGTGATCGCAAGCATGGGCATCACGATGACAGACGCCACTGACAGCGAGCCCACCCGCAGCCGGCCTACCGCCAACGGGCCTACCGGCAGCGGGCCCAGCGACAGCGAAGGGGGCGCCCGCCGCGACCGGCGAGCGCCCCCAACAGGCGAGTGGCGGAGGATCAGACCTGGCCGGCCTTCTCCAGCGCGCTGCAGCAGGTGTCCACCAGCAGGCGGGTCACCACGTACGGGTCGACGTTGGCGTTCGGACGGCGGTCCTCGATGTAGCCCTTGCCGTCCTGCTCGACCTGCCACGGGATACGGACCGAGGCGCCGCGGTCCGAGACGCCGTAGCTGTACTCGTTCCACGGGGCGGTCTCGTGCAGACCGGTCAGCCGGTCGTCGATGCCCGCGCCGTAGTTCTTGACGTGGTCCATCGGCTTGGAGCCCTCGCCGAGCGACTCGCACGCGGTGATGATCGCGTCGTAACCCTCGCGCATCGCCTTCGTGGAGAAGTTGGTGTGCGCGCCCGCGCCGTTCCAGTCGCCCTTCACCGGCTTCGGGTCCAGCGTCGCGGAGATCTCGAAGTCCTCGGCGGTGCGGTAGAGCAGCCAGCGGGCCACCCACAGCTGGTCGGAGACCTCCAGCGGGGCGAGCGGGCCGACCTGGAACTCCCACTGGCCGGGCATGACCTCGGCGTTGATGCCGGAGATGTCCAGACCCGCCTTGAGGCAGTTCTCCAGGTGCGCCTCGACGACGTCACGGCCGAAGATCTCGTCCGCGCCGACACCGCAGTAGTAGCCGCCCTGCGCGGCCGGGAAGCCGCCCTCGGGGAAGCCCAGCGGACGCGAACCCTTGAAGAAGGTGTACTCCTGCTCGATGCCGAAGATCGGCTCCTGAGCGGCGAACTTCCCGGCGACCTCGGCGAGCGCGGCACGCGTGTTGGACTCGTGCGGCGTCATGTCCGTGTTCAGGACCTCGCACAGCACGAGCACGTCGTCGCCGCCGCGGATCGGGTCCGGGCAGGTGAAGACCGGCTTCAGGACGCGGTCCGAGGCGTGACCCTTGGCCTGGTTCGTGCTGGATCCGTCGAAGCCCCAGAGGGGCAGCTCCGCGCCGTCGGCCAGGATCTTCGTCTTCGAACGAAGCTTGGCCGTCGGCTCGGTGCCGTCGATCCAGATGTACTCAGCCTTGAAGGTCACGGGTGTCATCCTTTGCGGTGCAGCGGGGTATGGCCGCAGCTTCGCAACACGGGATTTCCCGCCGGTTGCCCGATTGTGAACCCCGTGTTACCTGGGTTTACGCCCCGGTATACCGGGGGTGAGTCCGCTCACGCCGAAGCCATCGACGTCGTATACGGGCATACGCCGCGCCGCGTGCGAAACGCACTCGTCACCGCGTGTTCCGCCACCGGATCCGTCCGGCGTGCACACTGGCCCGCATGACGAAGCAGACGCGGATACGTATCGGGCTTCTCGGAACCGGCCCCTGGGCACGGCGCACACAGGCCCCGGCCCTCGCCGCGCACCACGGGATCGAATTCAGCGGGGTGTGGGGGCGGCGCCCCGAGGCGGCCGCCGAGCTCGCCGCCGTCCACGGAGTCACGGCGTACGAGGACGTGGACGCCCTCATCGACGCGAGCGACGCCGTCGCGATCGCCCTGCCGCCGGACGTCCAGGCGCCACTGGCCGCACGCGCGGCCGCCGCGGGCCGTCACGTGCTGCTGGACAAGCCGGTGGCGACGACCGTGGAGGCAGCGCGGGACGTGGTGTCGGCGGCGGAGCGCACGGGCGTGGCGTCGATCGTCTTCTGCACGCTGCGCTTCGCCGAGGGCACGGCGCCGTGGATCGCCGAGCAGGCCGCGGCCGGCGACTGGTTCATGGCCAGGGCGGACTGGCTGGGCTCGCTCTTCGCACCCGGTCCATCCGGTCCCGGCTCGGTGAGCCCGTACGCGGCCTCGCCGTGGCGGCGCGAGAAGGGCGGGCTGTGGGACGTGGGCCCGCACGTCCTGTCCGTACTGCTGCCGGTCCTCGGCGAGGTCACCGAGCTGACGGCGCTGCGCGGCCGGGCCGACACCGTCCATCTCGCGCTGCGGCACACCTCGGGCGCGTCGAGCACGGCGACGGTGGGCCTGAGCGCGCCGCCGGAGGCGTCCGCCGTGGGCCTCGAACTCTTCGGCGAGCGGGGGCGGGCGGCGCTGCCGGCGTGGGGTGACGCGGTCGGCTCGTTCCGGGCGGCGGTGGACGCGCTGCTGGAGTCGGCGCGTACGGGGGAGGCGCACGCCTGCGACGTACGGTTCGGGCTGCGGATCACCGAGCTTCTGGCGGAGGCGCAGGGGCGGCTGTCCTGACCGCCGCTCCCGCGCCTCCCTCCCTCACGTTCCGGCTCAGCCGACCCGCTCGATCCGTGCCTTGCGGATCAGGAACTTGCCGGGCTCGCGGACCTGCTCGAACGCGGCGTTGTTGAGCAGGGCGCAGCTGCCCGAGACCGAAGTGACCTCGACGGTGGTCGACTTGTCGTTGTCGAGGTTCGTCACCTTCAGCTTCGTCCCGGCCGGGAACTGGTTGCTGGAGGCGGCGGGGGCACCGCCCTCACCGGACAGCGTCACGGTCGATCCGGCACACACCACCTCACCGACGGCGCCGCCGCCGCCGGCGGGCGGCTGTTCGGCGGCCGGGGGCTGCTCCTGGGCGGGGGGCTCGGCCGGGGGCTGCTCCTGGGCCGGCGGCGCGGGCGGTGCTGCCTGACCGCCTCCGTCCGCGCCCCCGCCCTCCGCACTGCCTTCCCCGGCCTGGCAGCCGGACGCGGCCTGCTTGCGCTTGATCTCCTCGATCACGGCCTGCCGGTTGGCGATCCGCGCCTGCGACTGGGCGTCCGGGTTCGCCCGTTGCCCGGCGATGAAGCTCTCGTTGTTGCGGATCGCCTGGGCGAGTCCGTCGCAGGCCACCGACGCCTGGCTCGTCCCGGTCATCACCACCGCCGTACCGCCGACGAGCGCGACGGCACCGACGAGCAGGGCGAGCTTCTTCTTACCGCTGAGGGTCTTCTTGCGTGACACGTAAGGCTCCTGTCCCCGGCCGTGAACGGCGGCCGGATGGGTTCCGTGTGCCGTTACGTACGAGTAGCCCGCGGCCCGTGCTCAACCGCCCCAGGGGTCACTTCCTTATCTAAGGCTTAAGTTTTCGTGCACCCCGCTCGTCCCCCGGTCAGCGGCCGAGCGCGTCCCGTACCGCCTCGTCCGTCCGGGCCACCAGCGCCGTGCCGTCGTCAGCGGTGATGATCGGCCGCTGGATCAGCTTCGGGTGCTCCGCGAGCGCCGCGATCCACCGGTCGCGCGAGCCGGCCTCGCGCGGCCACTCCTTCAGACCCAGCTCCTTGGCCGCGGCCTCCGTGGTCCGCGTGATGTCCCACGGTTCGAGGCCGAGCCGTTCGAGCACCTCGCGGATCTCGTCCTGCGTGGGTACGTCCTCCAGGTAGCGCCGCACGGTGTACGAGGCGCCCTCCGCGTCCAGCAGGCTCAGCGCACTGCGGCATTTCGAACAGGCGGGATTGATCCAGATCTCCATGCCCGTCACGGTACCCCCGCCCTCCCCATGCGCCCGTCGGACGCCACTTCGAACACCACTCGGAGCGCGTCTGGCCAGGGCCGATTGTCAGTGCTGGGCAGTAAAATCGAACTAGTTCGTGAGGGTCCAACCACCGCGCCAGGAGGTCGCCGATGGCCGTCGCCGCAGTCACGACGAAGCCCAGTCCGAGGCACAAGAATCCGACGCACGGGAAACTGACGCACAGCAATCCGACGCACAGCAAACTGACCAAGCAGCCACTGCCCGCCGGCCTGCCGCGCGAGTGGTACGAGTCCCACAACCGCCGCCTCAAGGCCATGCGCCTCGCCATCGCCCTGCTCGACACGGGCGTCTACCACCCCGCGAACGCGAGCAACCGCCGGATACGCACCACGGCCGAGCGCATCGGCATCCACCCGCCGTCCGACACCACGTGCCGCATGGTGCGTGAGCTGATCCACTACGCCGACTGACGTCGGGTCTCCGGCGTCCGGCCGTCACCCGCGGCGCGGCTCGATCGGCGGCAGCCGGTAACTCCCCTCCAGAACGGCATCCTTGGGGGAGTAGAGCCGCACCACCGGCCGGAAGTCCCCGGGCGGGGCGGGCAGCCAGTTCGCCGCCTCGCCCGGTCCCTCCGGCCGGTCCTGCTGGATGCGGAGGGTCAGCGAGCCGTCGTCGGCGTACACGAGCCCGGGTGTGCGGCTGCCGATCGAGTACCGCCCGAGGGCGTTGGAGACCAGGTAGTGATCCGGGGTGTCGTACATGGTCACCGACCAGAACGCGTCGACCGGCGGCGGCTGTTCGAAGCGCAGCGTGTACGCCTTCGAGCCGTTCAGCCGCTCGCCCTCGGAGTCGGTGGCCACATGGGCGTGCACGGCCTCGTAACCGTGGCTCCGCCACAGCGCGGTGCGCGCCGACACGGCCCGTACGAGGTACGACTCCTCGCGGTCCGCGATCTTCCACTGCGGGGAGTCGAGCGTGCCGACCCCGAAGTGGTCCAGGTTGTAGTCGCAGGCGTGCGGGGCGATCAGCCACTCCCCGTTCGCGCCGACTTCGGCGGGCGGCCGGGCGGCCTCCTCGACCCGGGCCCTGCCCTCGGTGAATCCGTCCTTCAGCGCCCTGGTCAGCTCGGGACCGGCCGCGCGGTAGGGCGAAGGCCCCTCCTCCAGCAGCCCGAGCGGCTGGAACCGCTCCTGGTAGGCGGCATCGGGGGCCGAGGGCGGGAAGTCACCCAGCCACACCCGCAGCTTCTCGAAGAACCCGAGCGTCTCCGGAACGCCCGGCTCCGGCGTCGGCAGCCCCGTCGGATGCACGGCGCCGTCGAGGCTCTCCACCGTCAGCCGCTCCTGCAGCCCGGCGACCCTCGGCAGGTCCTCGGGCCCGTCGCACCCCCACCGCCCGATGACCGTCACGACGGCGGTCGGCGCGTCGATGATTCCCCGCACCCCCGCCGGCTCGGTCCCGGCCCAGCCGGGCGGCACGATCAGCCAGCTGCCCTCCGCGGTGCCGGTCGCCCGGGTGCCGACGTAGGCGAAGTTGTTGGTCCACGCGTCCATGAACTGCAGCACGTAGTACGCCCCGCCGGCGTCCGGCACATGAACCACCAGCGGTCCGCCGGACAGATCGAGCTGCGCGACCGAGTACACGGTGTCGTTGTTGGCCGACACGAAGGTGTCATGGTGGTCGGCGAGCTCACGCGCGTGCCCGAACGCGTTGAACGGCGTCGGCGGCAGCGCCCCGACGCCCTTGCGCACGAACGCTCCCGCCATCGTCAGCTCGTACACCAGCGGATAGCCGTACACATACGCCTCGGAGGCGAGCGCACTCGTCACATCGGCCATGACCAGCCCTTCGAGCCATTCGATAGGGGCGATTGATCCGCATCCGGAGTCTAGATCGCGTACACCGGCCCCGCATCGCGTAAGCCCGCCCCGCATCGCGTACACCGGCCCCGCATCGCGTAAGCCCGCCCCGCATCGCGTGCGGGACGGGCGTACGGCCGTCGGTCGCTACGCGCTCTCGGTACGGGGCGCCGGGATGCCCCGGTCGTTCTGGAGCTCCCACAGCTCCCGGAAGAGCCCCGGGGCCGCCACCAGTTCGGTGAACGTGCCCTGCTGGATGACGCGGCCCTGGTCGAGGACGACGATGCGGTCCGCGACGGCGACGTTCGCGAGGCGGTGGGTCACCAGGACGACCGCGCGGTCCCCGGCGAGTTCCCGCAGACCGGTGAAGATCCGGTGCTCCGCACGGGGGTCCAGCGCGCTGGTCGGCTCGTCCATGACGAGCAGCCCGGCGGGACGGTGGAAGGCGCGGGCGATGGCGATGCGCTGCCACTGCCCGCCGGAGAGCTCCACCCCGCCGAACCATTCCCGGGCGAGCAGCGTGTCGAGGCCGCTGCGCAGCCGGGCCACGACCTCGTCCGCGCCGGAGTGCTCGGCGGCGCGGGCCACGGACTCGTCGCCGCCGTGGGGCTGGCCGAGGGTGATGTTCTCGCGGGCGGTCATCGGCCAGTGGGCGAAGTCCTGCGGTACGACGGCGGTGTGTGCCCACAGGGCGTGCGCGTCGAGCTCTCGGGTGTCCTGGCCGTCCCAGGTCACACAGCCCTCGGTGGGCAGGTAGAGGCCGGAGAGGAGTTTGCTGAGCGTGGTCTTGCCCGATCCGTTCTCGCCGACCAGGGCCAGCACCTCGCCGCGGCGCACCTCAAGGCTGACCTTCTCCAGGGCCGGGGTCTCGGAGGCCGGATAGGTGAAGGTGAGGGCGTCGGTCCTGACGGTCGCCGGGGGCGCGGGCAGGAGAGCCCCGCGCTTGATGCGGTGGCCGCCGGCCTCCTGGGTGAACTCGACCCAGTCGTCGAAGTACAGGCCCGTCCGGAACAGCCGGGTTCCGTATCCGACGATGCCCTGGAGCGACGTACCGACGGTGCGCAGGGCGAAGACGGCGGTGCCGGCCGACGCCACCGACATCCGCCCGGTAGCGAGCAGCAACCCGAGCGACACCCACAGCAGCACCGACGCGATCCCCCCGGTGAAGGCACCGACGACGGCGTACCGCGCGCCCCGGTGCACGGCCCGGTCGGTCGCGGCGTCGACCCGTGCCCCGATGGAGCGGTAGCGCCCGAGCATGAAGCCGGCCATGGTGCCGGAGCGGATCTGGTCGGCGTAGTTCTTGTCGGCGATGTACCAGCGAAGATGCCCGAGCGTACGGCGCTCGGACGCCATGGCGCGGCTCGTCTCGTAGTGCACGCGGGCGCCCTTCATGCTGGCGATTCCCTGCGGCAGTACCGCGAGTGCGAGCAGCGGCAGCAGCAGCGGGTGCAGCACGGTGATCACCCCGGCCGCCGCGAGGACCGACGCCACGCACGCCATGACCTGCTGGGACTCGGTGATCAGATCCTGCGCGACCTCGGCGCCGCGGTCCGCGTTCTCCCACTTGTCGTTGAAGCCGGGGTGGTCGTAGGCCACCAGCTCGGTGTGGACGGCGGCGTCGAGCATCTCCAGCTCGGCCTCACGGGAGATCCTGGGGGACAGCCGCCCGGAGATGTTGACGATGGCGATGGCGAGCAGCGCGCGCAGTCCGGCCGCCGCCGCCAGCAGGGTGATGGCGGGGAGCGCGGCGACCAGCCGGTCCTGGATGTCTCCGGAGGAGATGAGCGCCGTGATCGTGTTCGTCGTGGCGATCAGCCCGAAGGCCTCGAGGCCTGCGGACAGCGCCTGGCAGGTCAGCAGCGCCACCACGGCCCGCCGGTCGATCCGCCAGGCGAGCGCGAGTGCTCTGCGTACGAGCTGGGGCAGCCGTCGGGCCATCGCCCAGGTGGTGACGGGCCGCCGTTCGAGCGCGGCGGTGCGGGAGGAGCGGTACCGGAATTCCTCGGTGGGCTTGCCGGTGGGTTTGTCAGCGGGTTCGTCGGTGCGTTTCTCGGTGTCCTCGGCAGTCAACTCGGCCCCTTCCGGACGCTGTTCAGGCAGGTCAGCGTGCCGGGTCGAGTGTCTGTACGTGCCGTGAACCGGGCTACACCACTCGATCGTGTCCAGCTGCGAAGGGCGCCTTCAGGACATCGTGCCGTGGTCGGGGACGCCGGGGACCGCTGGGCTGTCCCGGGTGACGGGCTCGCCCGTACGGACCGACCTGGGGAGCCCGCGGCACGAGATCATGGTCGGCTCATCTCAGTGTCCGCAGCCCGACGGCTCGCGCCGGGGCTGATCGCGGGCGCGGATCGGAGGGCACCGCAGGGGTGCCTCCTGGTGCAGATCAAGAGAGGAGCCCCCTCGATGTCGCGGAAGAACGCCTGGGCCAGGAGTCCGGTGCGGAGGTACCCGATGCGGGTGTGCGCCGTAGTCAGTGCGGCGACCATGGCCGTGGCAGGCCTCACGGCCTCGTCGGTCCAGGCGGCCGGCCCGTCCAAGAAATGTTCGGTGGTGGACCTCGTCGCCAAGATCAACGCGGCCAACAGCTCACCCGGCGCCGACACGATCCACCTGTCCGGCAAATGCGTCTACCGGCTGACTGCTCCCGATCCCAGCAGTCCCGCCAACGGCCTGCCTCCCATCACCAGCGAGATCACCATCGAAGGCCATGGCGCCACGATCACCCGGGACGATTCGGCTCCCGACTTCCGTATCCTCTTCGTCCCCTCCGGCGGCGATCTCACGCTCAACAAGACCACCATCAGCCGCGGCCGCGCCACGGACTGCCCGACGTTCCCCGGCCTCGCGGTCTGCGGCGGCGGTATCTCCAGCCTCGGAACCCTGACCGTCAACCACAGCCGCGTCATCAAGAACACCGCCGAGTCCGCCACCCTCTTCGCCGAAGCCGGCGGCATCGACAGCGACGGCACCGGCAAGCTCAACCACACCGAAGTCAGCGGTAACGTCGCCCGCTACACCGGCGGCGCCCTGAACAGCGCGGATGCCGGCGGCGTCTCCAACGACGGGCCGTTGACCGTCTACCGCAGCCGCATTGTCAACAACATCGTCAGTATCACCGCGAACACCGGAGGCTTCGCCTTCGGCGCAGGCCTCAGCAGCTTCGCCCCTACCACCGTCAAGCAGAGTGTCATCAGCTTCAACAAGGCCATTGCCCCCGGCGGCACCGCACGCGGCGCCCTGGCCAACGCCGTTCCGGCCTCGACCGTGATGACCGTCACCGACACCGTGCTGGAGGGCAACACCGCCAGCGCCCCCGGCGGCACCGCCCTGGGCGCCGCGGTCGCCAGCAACGCCAAGCTGTCCATGACCGACTCCCGGATCATCGACAACCACGCCAGCGCTCCTGGCACCACCACCGCCAGCGGCACCGCCGTCGGCGGCGGCCTCAGCGTCGGCCCCGTCGGCGACGTCGCCCTGGCCGACACCACCCTGCGCGACAACTCTGTGAATGCCTCCGGCGCCGGCAGTTCCGCCGTCGGCGGCGCCATCAACAACTCCGTCGGCGGCACCCTGAGAACCGTCCGCACCCACATTCGCGGCAACACGGCCACCACCTCAGGCGGCGGCACCGCGCGCGGCGGTGGCCTTTTCAACGGTGGTACTTCCCTCCTCCAGTGGAGCAAGGTCACCAAGAACAAGGCCGGCGACGGAGGCGGTATCTACGAGGACTCCGGCACCGTCACCCTCACCAGCACCACGGTCACCGACAACGACCCCAACAACTGCAGCCCGTCCGGCAGCGTGCCGGGCTGCGTCAACTGACCGGGCCGTCTTCTTCTGCGACAACCTTCTGCGACAACGCGAAAGGCCGCCGGCCGTGCCCATCCTCCCGGACAGGTACGGCCGACGGCCCACAGACGGCACAGGCGAGCGGAACCCGCTCTGACCTGCGGCGTCCTTAAATGTCGAAGTACAGCTCGAACTCGTGCGGGTGCGGACGCAGCTGGATCGGGGCGATCTCGTTCGTCCGCTTGTAGTCGATCCAGGTCTCGATCAGGTCGGAGGTGAAGACACCGCCGGCCTGGAGGTACTCGTTGTCCGCCTCCAGGGCGTCGAGGACCGCCGGGAGGGAGGTCGGGACCTGCTGGACGTTGGCGTGCTCCTCCGGAGCCAGCTCGTAGAGGTCCTTGTCGATCGGTTCCGCCGGCTCGATCTTGTTCTTGATGCCGTCGAGGCCCGCGAGGAGCAGCGCCGAGAAGGCCAGGTACGGGTTCGAGGACGGGTCCGGGGCGCGGAACTCGACGCGCTTGGCCTTCGGGTTCGAGCCCGTGATCGGGATACGCATGGCCGCCGAGCGGTTGCGCTGCGAGTAGACCATGTTGACCGGGGCCTCGAAGCCGGGCACCAGGCGGTGGTACGAGTTCACCGTCGGGTTGGTGAAGGCCAGCAGCGACGGGGCGTGCTTGAGGATGCCGCCGATGTAGTAGCGGGCGGTGTCCGAGAGGCCCGCGTAGCCCTGCTCGTCGTAGAAGAGCGGGTCGCCGTTGGACCAGAGCGACTGGTGGACGTGCATGCCCGAGCCGTTGTCGCCGAAGATCGGCTTCGGCATGAAGGTCGCGGTCTTGCCGTTTCGCCAGGCGACGTTCTTCACGATGTACTTGAAGAGCATCAGGTCGTCGGCCGCGGCCAGCAGCGTGTTGAACTTGTAGTTGATCTCGGCCTGGCCGGCGGTGCCGACCTCGTGGTGCTGGCGCTCGACCTGGAGGCCGACGTTCTCCAGCTCCAGGGAGATCTCGGCGCGCAGGTCGGCGAAGTGGTCGACCGGCGGGGCCGGGAAGTAGCCGCCCTTGTAGCGGACCTTGTAACCACGGTTGTCCTCGACCGCACCGGTGTTCCAGGCGCCCGCCTCGGAGTCGATGTGGTAGAAGCCCTGGTTCGCGGAGGTCTCGAAGCGGACCGAGTCGAAGACGTAGAACTCGGCCTCGGGGCCGAAGTACGCGGTGTCCGCGATGCCGGTGGACGCGAGGTAGGCCTCGGCCTTCTTGGCGATGTTGCGCGGGTCACGGCTGTACTGCTCGCCGGTGATCGGGTCGTGGATGAAGAAGTTGATGTTCAGGGTCTTGTCACGGCGGAACGGGTCCAGACGCGCCGTGGACAGGTCCGCGCGCAGCGCCATGTCGGACTCGTGGATCGCCTGGAAACCGCGGATCGACGAGCCGTCGAAGGCAAGCTCCTCGGACGGGTCGAACGCCGTGGCCGGAATCGTGAAGTGCTGCATCACGCCGGGAAGGTCGCAGAACCGGACGTCGACCATCTTCACGTCGTTGTCCGCGATGTACTTCTTGGCGTCGTCGGCGTTCTGGAACATCCAACTCCTCCTACTCCCGACCCGGAGCCGGGCGGGGTTGTAGCTCGGTCGTGCGGCCAGTGCGGTGGCACACGCTGGACCCGACCTTAGGCAGGCGGGATTTCTCCAGCATGACTCATTTGTTTCGGAGAAGTTAACCGGTCCGGTGGCCGGGCATGTCCGAGACATGCCCCACGACGACCCGGGCGGGGGTGATCAAAAGCGGGCACAGTACCGTGGTCGGGTGGACAACAGGCAAGCAATCGGATCCTGGCTCTCCGGGCCCCGCGCGGCGGCCGAGGACATGGGCGCCGACTTCGGCTACCGGGGCGAGCGGCTCGGACTTCCGGAGCAGGGGCCGGGCGCGATCGCCCCGCTCGGGCGGCGTTTCGGTGCGCTCTTCATCGACTGGGCCATGTGCATGCTGATCGCGTACGGGCTGCTCGCCCAGGGTGACCAGCAGGCGGCCGGCAACTGGGCACTGCTGATCTTCCTCGTGCTCAGCGTGCTGACCGTGGGCACCATCGGCAGTACGCCCGGCAAGCGGATTTTCGGCATCCGCGTCGTCGCCGAGAACGGCGGGCGCCTCGGATTCGGCCGTGTGATCGTACGCAGCGTGCTGCTCTGTCTCGCGATCCCGGCCCTCGTCTGGGACCGCGACGGGCGTGGTCTGCACGACCGGCTCGCCCGGGCCGTCCAGGTGCGGATGTGATCGTCGGAACAGCGTGACGACGTAAGACATAAGAAGGGGCGCCCCGGAAAGCCGGGGCGCCCCTTCGTGTCTGTGGGGGTCAGCGCATCTTTCCGCCGCGCGGCATCCGCATGCCCTTCGGCATCGGCCCCTTCGGCAGCGGCATGTTGCTCATCAGGTCGCCCATGGCGCGCAGCCGGTCGTTCGTCTGCGTCACCTGCGGGCCGGTCAGTACCCGGGGCAGCTTGACCATGGTGGTCCGCAGCTTCTTGAGCGGCACCTGGCCGTCGTCGTTGCCGACGATGATGTCGTGCACCGGGACGTCCACGACCACGCGGCCCATCTTCTTCTTCTCGGCGGCCAGCAGGCTCTTCAGCCGGTTGGGGTTGCCCTCGGCCACCAGCACGATGCCGGCCTTGCCGACCGCCCGGTGGACGACGTCCTGGCTCCGGTTCATCGCGACCGCGGGAGTCGTGCTCCAGCCGCGCCCGATGTTCTGGAGTACCGCGGCCGCCGCGCCCGGCTGTCCTTCCATCTGCCCGAAGGCAGCACGCTCGGCGCGGCGTCCGAAGACGATCGCCACCGCGAGGAAGGCCAGCAAGAAGCCCAGGATGCCGAGATAGACCGGGTGTCCGATCAAGAAGCCGATCGCGAGGAAGACACCGAAGGTGACGATTCCCACACCCGCGAGGACAAGACCGATCTTGGAGTCGGCTCGCCGGGTCATCTTGTAGGTCAGGGCGATCTGCTTGAGTCGCCCGGGGTTCGCAGAGGCAGCAGTCTCTGCCTGTTCCTTCCTCGCCATGTTTGCAGTTTACGTGGCTCAGGAGGAACGGGTCCGGGCGGCCTCCAGCACGTGCTGGGTCTCGGCCCGGTCCTTGGCGCGGCGCCGGTCCTCGAGCACCGCGGTCCAGGCGTTGCGGCGGGCGGTGCGCTGTCCGCCGCGCAGCAGGACGGACTCGACGGCGCGGAGTGCGTCGGTGACGGACGGGATCGCGTGGGCGCGTACGTGGGTCGCGGCCGGCATGGCGGGGGTCCTCCCTCAGAGTGGGTGAGATGAGGTGGGGGGTGCGGTGCGGCGGCGACGGGGTACGTCGCTGTCGCGGTGCGGCGGGGTGGCGATGTGTGTGGCGATGTGGCGATGCGTCGGAGTCGCAATCCGTAGCGATGCGTTCCATCAGCGTCACTGATTGGTGTTACCAGGGCGTGACCGACCGGTCAAACACCGATGAAACCTTTACGCGGAGCCCCGGAACGCTGACGCGGCCCGTACGCGTCCTCCGACCTGCGGAGAGCGTACGAGCCGCGTATCATCCGGCCTTTACTGGCCGGTAGTCTCTTGTGCGCGAATTCACACAGCCTGCGTAGCGGCCACTTCGCCGCGTCGCTCCATCGCCTGCTGGAACAGCCGGCCGGCCCGGTACGACGAGCGGACCAGCGGACCGGACATCACACCGGAGAAGCCGATCTCGTCGGCCTCCTCCTTCAGCTCCACGAACTCGTGCGGCTTCACCCAGCGCTCCACGGGGTGGTGGCGCACCGAGGGCCGCAGGTACTGCGTGATCGTGATCAGCTCGCAGCCGGCGTCGTGCAGGTGCTGGAGCGCCTCGCTGACCTCCTCACGGGTCTCGCCCATGCCGAGGATCAGGTTCGACTTGGTGACGAGACCGGCCGCGCGGGCCTCCGTGATCACCTTGAGCGAGCGCTCGTACCGGAAGCCGGGGCGGATGCGCTTGAAGATCCGCGGCACGGTCTCCACGTTGTGCGCGAGCACCTCGGGGCGCGAGGAGAAGACCTCGGCCAGCTGGTCCGGCTCCGCGTTGAAGTCGGGGATCAGCAGCTCGACCTTCGTCCGGCCGGCCTCGCGGTCCGCCGTCTGCGCGTGGATCTGGCGCACGGTCTCCGCGTACAGCCAGGCGCCGCCATCCTCCAGGTCGTCGCGTGCGACGCCCGTGATGGTGGCGTAGTTCAGGTCCATCGTGACGACCGACTCGCCCACGCGGCGCGGCTCGTCACGGTCGAGTGCCTGCGGCTTGCCCGTGTCGATCTGGCAGAAGTCGCAGCGCCGGGTGCACTGGTCACCGCCGATGAGGAAGGTCGCCTCGCGATCCTCCCAGCATTCGAAGATGTTCGGACAGCCCGCCTCCTGGCAGACCGTGTGCAGACCCTCGCTCTTGACGAGCTTCTGCAGCTGGTTGTACTCGGGGCCCATTTTCGCCCGGGTTTTGATCCACTCGGGCTTGCGCTCGATGGGGGTCTGGCTGTTCCGGACCTCCAGGCGCAGCATCTTGCGTCCGTCGGGTGCGACAGCGGACACGACCGGCTCCCTACCACTTCGATTCTTCGGCGAACACCAGGGTACGCCCGTTGTTTGTGAGGCCTTTACGGATGCCTGTACGGATGCCCTTTCGGGTGCCGTCACGCCTGGCCAACCTCTGGCCAGCGATCCGCATTCCGCATTCCTCAGGCGGCCGGCTCGGGCTCGGGCTTACGCTCGGCCTCGCGTTCGATCTCGCGCGGCTTCAGGTCCGCGTTCTCCAGCACGTCGCGCAGATGCTTCTCGGCCACCGGCAGGACGTCGGCGATCGTCACGTCCCGGCCCAGCTCGTTCGCGAGCGAGGCCACGCCCGCGTCGCGGATGCCGCACGGCACGATCCGGTCGAACCAGGTGTTGTCCGGGTTCACGTTCAGCGCGAAGCCGTGCATCGTCACGCCCTTGGCGACGCGGATGCCGATGGCGGCGAGCTTGCGGTCCTCGCGGCGCTGGCCGGCGTTGGAGGGGGCGTACTCCGGACCGTTCAGACGTGGGTCGAACTCCTCGTCGTTCAGCCGGGGGTCGAAGTCGAGCGAGAGGCCGCCGATCGCGGGACGCTGCTCGACCGGGTCGCCCAGCACCCACACACCGCTGCGGCCCTCGACCCGGCTGGTCTCCACGCCGAACTCCGCACACGTGCGGATCAGCGCCTCCTCCAGCCGCCGCACATGCGCGACCACGTCCACCGGGCGGGGCAGCTGCATGATCGGGTAGCCGACGAGCTGGCCGGGGCCGTGCCAGGTGATCTTCCCGCCGCGGTCCACGTCGACGACCGGGGTGCCGTCCAGGGGGCGCTCGTTGTCGGCCGTACGCCGCCCCGCCGTGTAGACGGGAGGGTGCTCCAGCAGCAGGCAGGTGTCGGAGATCTCGCCGGCGAACCGGGCCGCGTGCACGCGGCGCTGTTCGTCCCACGCCGTCCGGTACTCGACCGCGTCCTCACCGAAGCCCAGATGGACAAATCGCAGCTCGCTCACCGTCGTGCCCTCCTCAAGCTTTCACGGTGCACCTATCGCGCCCCGGGCCACTCTACGACTCGCCTCGAACCCGTCAGCGCCGCCCTCAATCCTCACACGATCGGATGAATGCGGGGCGAAGGTGGCAGTCGGGTCGGTATGGGCCAGTAAATTCGCGCCGTTCCTCCCCCAGGGCTTTTCCCCCAGAGCTGCTCCCCCAGAGCTGCGCCTGGGGGGACCCCCAGGGGACCCCCAGGTGGTACCCCAAGGCTGCGAGGGCTGCACCCCGGGCCCGGAAGGCAGGAGATCGCACAGCTGATGACGGAACGACCTCCGCAGCGCACCCCCAATCGCCAGCTCGCCGCGCTCATCGCCGAAGCGGGGTTCTCCAACGCGGGGCTCGCCCGCCGGGTGGATCAGCTCGGCCTCGAACACGGCCTCGATCTGCGGTACGACAAGACGTCGGTGACCCGGTGGCTGCGCGGGCAGCAGCCGCGCGGTACGACACCCGCACTGATCGCCGAGGTGTTCACCCGGCGGCTCGGGCGCCGGCTGTCGGCGCAGGACCTGGGCCTCGACGCGTGCGCGCCGGTCTACGCCGGGCTGGAATTCGCGGCCACGCCCGAGGAGGCCGTGGACATCGTGAGCGGGCTGTGGCGCAAGGACTCCGGCAGCCACGCCGAACTGCGGAAGATCGCGTTCACCCCGGCGGGGCTGGTCGTCCCCAGCCGGGACTGGCTGATCGGACGGGCCGACGAACGCGTCGGGCGGATGGACCCCGCCGTCGTCCAGGCCCTGCCGGGGTCGGTGCGGGTGCCCGTGCAGGGCCGCGCCTCCATGCCGCGCCAGCGCGGCACCGACCGCGGCCCCGGCCAGCGGGTCAGCTCCGGCGACATCGCCGCGCTGCGCTCGGTCGGCGAGCTGTTCCGCACCCTCGACCAGGCGTACGGAGGCGGGCACGCCCGTCAGGCCCTCGTGCGCTATCTGGAGCACGAGGCCGAGCCGATGCTGCGCGGGACCTACGGGGAGACGACGGGGCGGCGGCTGTTCGCGGCCGCCGCCGATCTGACCCGGCTGGCGGGCTGGACGTCGTACGACATCGCCGCGCACGGGCTCGCGCAGCGGTACTTCGTGCAGGCGCTGAGGCTCGCGCAGGCGGCGGGGGACCGGGCGTACGGGTCGTACGTGCTGGTCACCATGGCCCGCCAGGCCGTCTACCTGGGCCACGGCCGGGAGGCGGTCCAGCTCACCCGGGTCGCCCAGCAGGGCGTCGGCTCGTCGGCGCCCCAGGTCGTGCAGGCGCTGCTATACGCGGTCGAGGCACGCGGTCACGGCGTGCTCGGCGAGGTCCGGGCCTGCACGGCCTCCCTCGTACGGGCCGAACGGGCGCTGGAGGCGTCGCGGCCCGGCGACGACGTGCCGCACTGGGCGCGCTTCTTCGACGAGGCGCAGCTGGCGGACGAGTTCGGGCACTGCCACCGCGACCTCCAGCAGTACCGGGCGGCGGTGCAGCACGCGGAGCGCTCGCTGCAGCTACGGGCGCCGGGGTACGCCCGCAGCCGGTTGTTCTGCCGGGTGGTGCTGGCGTCCGCGCGGCTCGGGCTGGGGGAGCTGGACCAGGCGTGCGCGCTGGGCGCGGAGGCGGCGCAGCAGGCGTCCGAGATGCGGTCGGCGCGGGCGATCGAGTACGTACGGGACTTCGAGCGACGGCTGGAGCCGTACCGGGACGCGGCGGCGGTGCGGACGTATCGGGACCGGGTTGCGGCGATCGGGTGATGTGCGGGGAGTGTCTTCAAAGTAGCGTCGTCCGCCCGGAGGGCGGGCCCGGCGGAGTCTGGTGCTGGGGGCACCTCCCGTGCCCGTAGGGCTACGGGGGAGATCGTGCCAGGCGTCGCCGGGCAGACGGGACTTTGAAGGCACGACCTAGGGAGGGCCCGCCCCCGCGACGGGCGCGGAGGGCGGCTCGGGGGTGTCCTCGGCGTAGCGTCGCCGGGCGGACGGGACGACGTGGAGGACACGGCTCAGGCCGCGGCACTCGCCAGCGGGAGCGCGCCGTAGCCCGGCTGGATGCCGAAGTCGCGCAGTACCGCCCGCGCGGCCCTGCGGCCCGAGAACAGGGCGCCCTGGACGGTGGCGGTGTCGCGGTGGTCGCCGCACACGTAGAGGCCCGCGAGCAGGCGGACCGCGCGGCGGGGGTCGTGCGGCGGGGGCATCGCGGGGACCGCCTCCGGGTCGTGGTGGAGGCCGAGGAGCTCCCAGTCGCCGGTCGCGGTGCCGTACAGGGCGGCCAGGTGGGCGCGGGCGCGACGGTCCAGGTCGGCGGGCGGGCGGCCGAGGACGACGGAGGTGATCAGCGCCCGGCCGTCCGGGGCGCGGGACGGGTCGACCTCGCTCATCACCGAGGTGTACGCGACCGGGCCGACGCCGTCGGCGTCCAGCAGCAGCGCGGGCTCGCGCGAGGGCGCGGTGGGCGCGGTGTGGTGAAGGACCGTCACCGGCCGGAAGGACGGGACGCGCAGGCCCGGCAGCAGGGCGGCGGCGGTGCGGGCGCCGGTGGCCAGCAGCACGGAACGGCAGCTGAACCGCCCGTGCTCCTCGGTGCTGACGGAGTTGATCGAGGCCTCCGTGACGCGGACGCCGGTATGGACGGTGCCGGGCGGGAGGGACGCCGCGAGCAGCTCGGGCAGTGCGGCGGCCCCGCCCTCGGGAACGCACAGCCGGCCCCGGGCGAAGCCGCGGAGCACGAGGTCGGCGACGCGGCTGGAGGTGCTGAGCTCCGGGTCGCAGAGGAGGGCGGCGAGCAGGGGGCGCAGGACGCCGCTGACCGTACGGGCGGGGAAGCCGCGCGCGTACAGGGCGTCCAGCGCGGGCAGTTCGGGGCGGGCCAGCAGCCGGCGGGGCGGGGTGGCGGCGAGCCGGGCGAGGGCGGTGGCGAGGCGGGCCTGGTCGAACGCCTCACCCAGGGGTGTCCTGGGGGCGCCGGCCAGGGCGCGCGCGGCGTTGAGCGCGCCCCGCGCCCCGCGTGTGCCCCGTACGCTCCGGATGTCTCCGGCACGGAGATACCGGCCCTCGCTGTGCACGAGCACACCCGGTGAGAACGGCCGCAGGGTGAGCGCGGCAAGGCCCGGGGTACGGCGGAGCTCCGGGTACGAGGTGTTGAGCAACTGTCCGATCCGGTCGAGCCGGAACCCGTCGACCAGCTCCGTGGCCATCCGGCCCCCGACCCCGGGGGCGGCCTCCAGCACGGTGACCGTGACGCCCGCGCTGGTCAGTTGATGGGCCGCCGACAGACCGGCGACACCGGCCCCGACGATGACGACGTCCGCGTGGCGTGCGCTGCTGAGCACGTGCCCCTCCCCGAGGTCGGCGCGGCTGGTGGGTTCCTCATGCCCCCAACACGTCCGCGCAATCCGCAAGTTCGGGTGGAGAGTAGAAACCGCCCGGCCCGCCTGCCGCCACCGGCGCACTCCGGTCGCCCGGCAGCACGGGGTCGCACGCCTGTGCGCCTTTGCCCGGCCACGGCCTTTTCCCGGGCGGTTCGGTGTCGTCGCCGTGCGTTCGCGGTACCACGAACGCCGGAGCCCTCGGCGGGTCCGTCGGCCAGGGCCCTCGGCCGGATCAGCCGGAGCGCTCAGCGCGTCGCCGCGCGGATCGACGCGTCGATCGACGGGTACGTGAAGCCGAAGCCCGAGTCCACGAGCTTCTTCGGCAGGACGCGCTGGCTGCCGAGCACGTCCGCGGCGAATTCGCCGAGCGCGATCCGCAGCGCGAACGGGGGAACCGTGAACAGGGTCGGGCGGTGCAGGACGCGGCCCATCGCCTCCGTGACCTCGCGGTTGGTGAGGGGGACGGGGGCCGTCAGGTTCACCGGACCGGACAGGGCGGGGGTTTCGATGATGTGGCGGATCGCCTCGACCTCGTCGTGCAGGGCGATGAAGCTCCAGAACTGACGGCCGTTGCCGAGCCGGCCGCCGAGCCCGGCCTTGAAGATGGGGAAGAGCCGGCCCCACGCCCCGCCCTCGTGCGCCACCACCAGGCCCGTACGGGCGAACGCCACCCGGATGCCCGCGGCCTCGGCCGGGGCCGCCGCGGCCTCCCAGTCCACGCAGACCGACGGCAGGAAGCCGGAGCCGGCCGGGGCGCTCTCGTCCACGGCCCGGTCGCCGGTGTCGCCGTAGTAGCCGATCGCGGTGCCGCAGACCAGCACGCGCGGCGGCGTGTCCAGCGAGGCGACGGCCGAGGCGATCGTGGCCGTACCGAGCACCCGGCTGTCCCGGATCTCCTTCTTGTACGCCTCCGTCCAGCGATGCTCGCCCACGCCCGCGCCCGCCAGGTGGACGACGGCCTCGCAGCCGATGAGTCCCGCCGTGTCCACGTACTGCCGCGCGGGGTCCCACTCCACCTCGTCCTCCGCGCGCGGGGGCCGCCGCACCAGGCGGACGACGTCGTTCCCGTCCGTGCGCAGGGCGCGTACGAGGGCCGTACCGATGAGCCCGGTCGAACCGGTGATCGCGATCCGCATACGGCTCATCCTGCCGCATCGGGTGCGCCGTATCAGCGGAAGAGCAGCCGGATGGCGGTCTCCCGGTCGTGCCGCACGTGTCGCGCGCTGTCCTGAGGGGGAGCCGTGCTGCCCGGGAGGGCGGGGCGCGTGGCAGAGTGTCGGCCATGCCCGAGCCGCGCATACGCCCCGCACGCCCCGCCGACGACGACGCCCTGCGCGAGCTGGATGTGGCCACCTGGTCGACGTTGCACGCCGTGCAGCCGCGTCCGCTGCCGCCGTACCAGCCGTTCTTCGACGAGCGCCACACGCCCGGCGGCTATCTGGTCGCGGAGGGCAGGGGCGGCGACGGCGACGGGGACGGGCGGATCGCCGGCTACATCCGGCTGGAGGTGCCCACCCCGCTCGCCTGCAACCAGCACGTCCGCCAGATCCAGGGCCTCGTCGTGGCCGGCTGGGCGCGCGGGCAGGGGCTGGGCCGGGCGCTGCTGCGGGCGGCGGCCGACGAGGCGCGGCGGCAGGGCGCCGTCCGGATCACCCTGCGCGTGCTCGGCCACAACACACCCGCCCGCAAGCTGTACGAGTCAGAGGGATACGCCGTCGAGGGCGTCCTGCCCGGCGAGTTCTTCCTGGCCGGGCGGTACGTCGACGACGTACTGATGGGCCGCTCGCTCACCCGGTAGGCCGTAGGCCGCGCCCTCCCGCCGGCGTTCCTGGGCGCACACCGTGCGGACCCACCGGCCCGTTCACCCGGCCGGGCGCTCGGCCCCACCCGTCAACGGCCGCATCCCGCCCATCAGTTCACGCAGACACCGCACCGCGAGCCCGGCCGGGGCGCCGGGGCCCCCCGAGACCGGGGCGTCCGTCTCGGACCACGCCTCCAGGGCCACGCGGATCGCGTCCGTGGCCGCCGCCGCGGCGAGGCGGAGTTCCAGGGGGTCCGCGGACGGGCCCGCGAGCACGGCCAGGACGGGCAGCAACTGCTCCTCGGACTCCTGGTTCACCCGGTACCAGACGGCGCGCAGGGCCGGGTCGGCCGCCGCGGCGCGCAGCAGGCCGCGCGTCCAGCGCAGGCCCTCCGCCGCGTCGTCCCCCTGGCCGGACAGCGCCTCGGCGATGGACCGCTCCAACGCCTCCGGCACGGTCGTGCCCGGCTCGGCGGCCGCCAGCAGCTCCCGCCAGCGCGCCGCGCCGCCCGCGAGCAGCGGGGCCACGGCGTCCTGCTTGTTGCGGAAGTAGCGGTAGAAGGTGCGCAGCGCGACCCCGGCGCGGTGGGCGATCTCCTCGGCCGTGGTGCCGTCCGGGCCGCGCTCGGCGAACAGCTCGGCGGCGGCGCGCGCGATGTCGAGTTGGGTCGCGGCCTTGCGGCGTTCGGTCAGGGACGGCGAATGGGTGCTCACCGGAGGAAGCGTACGCCCAGCCACTGTCTGTAGGCACGAATCGCCACTGTGGCAAAACGTGCCATCTAGGCGTACGGTGTGCCCACCGAGAACGACGACGAGTGGAGACACGAACATGAATCGCTACGCAGGCCGCCGCGTACTCATCAGCGGCGCCGGCTCCGGCATCGGCCAGGCCACCGTGCACCGGATCCTCGCCGAGGGCGGCCATGTCGTGGGCGTCGACGTCAACGAGGAGGGCCTGAAGTCGACCTTCGCCAAGGCCGCCGCCGACGGCACCGCGGCCCGCCTCACCACGGCGCTGCTGGACATCTCCGACGAGGCCGCGGTCCGTGCGGGCGTCGCCGCCGCCGTCGAGACCCTCGGCGGCCTCGACGTCCTCGTCAACGCGGCCGGAATCCTCCGCTCCGAGCACACCCACAAGACCTCGCTCGACCTCTTCAACAAGATCATCGCGGTGAACCTCACCGGCACCTTCCTGATGATCCGCGAGTCCCTCCCGGCGCTCCTGGCGGGCGACAAGCCGGTCGTCGTCAACTTCTCCTCCACCTCCGCGACCTTCGCGCACCCCTATATGTCGGCGTACGCGGCGAGCAAGGGCGGCATCCAGTCGATGACCCACGCCATCGCGAGCGAGTACAGCAAGCAGGGCCTGCGCGCGGTCTCCGTCGCGCCCGGCTCCATCTCCTCCGACATGACCAGCGGCAACGGCCCGGGCCTGCCCGAGGACGCCGACATGTCGCTCTTCATGAAGCTCGCGCCCGCCATCGGCGCCGGTTTCGCCAGCCCCGACACCGTCGCGGGTGTCGTCGCCATGCTCGGCTCCGAGGACGGCGCCTTCATCACGGGCACCGAGATCCGCATCGACGGCGGAACGCACTTCTGACGCCCCTGCCGCTGCGGTCCCCGTCGAAACGACAGGGACCGCGGCCGCCAGTCCTAGATGCCGAAGCGCTCCCACAGCCGGGGAAACCGCCCGGCCAGCGCCCCGTCGTCGTCGAAGTCGAACGGTGTGCCCTCCGGCTCCGTCGTCTGTGACGGGATCCCCAGATCGGGCGCGACCACCCCGGTGAGCTGCTCGTACGCCTCGTCCGCCGCGTACCCCAGCTCCTCCCCGTCCCCGTCGATCTCCTCGTCGAAGTCGTTCAGGAGATCGGCGAGGGCGTCCGGATCGTGCACCGCCCCCTCGAAGACCTCCCGGCCCTGGCCGATCAGCCAGCAGCGGAAGTAGTCGAACGCGTCATCGCTCGCCCCGCCGAGCAGCACCGCCGCCGCACCCCACAGATCCCAGCGGTACGCGCGGTTGTAGCGCGCCTCGAAGTGCCGCGCGAAGTCCAGCACGGAGTCGGGATCGAGCTGCAACAGCCGTTCGACCAGCAGATCGGCGTGGTCCTCGGGGTCGCCCTCGGCGGCCTCGCGGGTGCTGTCGATGATCTCCCAGAACTCCGTCTCGTCCATCACGGCACAAGCATCGGGGTTGGCGAGGGGCCGCGCACGTGGAGCCACGGAAATGCTCGGTTTCAAAAATGCGGACAGAAGATGTCGCCTTTCGGTGGGACGGTCGCATCATGACGACCGACAGGGCACTGCAAGGGAAGATCGCGCTGGTCGCGGGCGCGACACGGGGCGCGGGCCGCGCCATCGCCGTACAACTGGGCGCGGCGGGCGCGACGGTCTATGTGACCGGACGCACGACGAGGGAACACATCAGCGAGGTCGGCCGGGCGACGGAAACGATCGAGGAGACCGCCGAGCTCGTCACCGAGGCGGGCGGCACCGGCATCGCCGTACCCACCGACCATCTGGAGGTCGAGCAGGTCCGCACGCTCGTCGCACGCGTCGACCGGGACCACGGCCGGCTCGACATCCTCGTCAACGACGTGTGGGGCGGCGAGCACCTCGTCGTCTTCGGCACCAAGATGTGGGACACCGACCTCGACGGCGGACTGCGCATGCTGGAACTCGGTGTCCGCACCCACGTCATCACCAGCAGCTGCGCCCTGCCCCTGCTCGTACGCAACCCCGGCGGTCTCGTCGTCGAGGTCACCGACGGCACGGCCGGGTCCAACCGGCGCTTCCGCGAGAACTTCTACTACGACCTCACCAAGAACGCCCCGATCCGCATGGCCTTCGCACTCGGCGAGGATCTCAGGAGCGCCGCGGGCACGGCGGTCTGCGTCACCCCCGGCTTCCTCCGCTCCGAACAGATGCTGGAGCACTTCGGCGTACGGGAGGAGAACTGGCGCGACGCGATCACCGCCGAGCCGCACTTCGCCATCGCCGAATCCCCCGTCTACGTGGGCCGGGCCGTGGCCGCCCTCGCCGCCGACCCGGAGCGGGCGCGCTGGAACGGGCAGTCCCTGTCCAGCGGACAGCTCGCCAAGGAGTACGGCTTCACGGACGCGGACGGCAGCAGGCCGGACGCGTGGGCCTACTTCGAGGACGTCGTCCACGGGGGCAAGGAGGCCACGGCGGACGAGTACCGCTGACGCTCAGTCGTACAGCGCACGCATACCGGCGGCGGCCTCCACGAACCGCTTCCGCAGGGCGGGCGGCTCCAGGATCTCCACCTCCGGCCCGAGCCCGAGGAGTTGGGCGTACGCGACCTCCTCGGACTCGACCGGCAGGGACACCGTGACGCGTCCCCGCCCGTCCGGCGGCCCCGCCGCCTCCAGCGCCTCGTGCGCGGCGGCGCGGTCCGTCGCGTACGGCAGCCTCCGGGCGCCCTCCGGTGACAGGCGGATCGTCACCTCGGCGCGCAGCAGCGAGCGGGCGAACTGCGCGGCGCGCTCCTCCCAGAAGGCGGGCAGATCGAAGGACTCGTCCCGCTCGAAACGGGTCTCGGTGAGGCCGACGGCACCGAAGCGGTCGATGCGGTAGACCCGGAAGGACCTGCCGTCGGCGCGGGCGCACAGGTACCAGACCCCGGCCTTCAGGACGAGCCCGTACGGCTCCAGCTCCCGTTCGGCGTCCCGATAGCGGGCGGTGACGACCCGGTCGTCCCACACCGCCTCGGCGACCGTGGGCAGCAGCGCGGGGGTCCGGGGCTCCTGGTACCAGCCCGGTGCGTCCAGATGGAACCGCTGCGCCGCCGACCGCGACGCGTCCCTCAGCGACGGCAGCAGCGCCGCCGACACCTTCAGCCGCGCCGCCGACCCGGCGTCCTCCAGCCCCATCTCGCGCAGCGCCCCGGGCAGCCCGGACAGGAACAGCGCCTCCGCCTCGCTCCTGCCCAGCCCGGTCAGCCGCGTCCGGTACCCGCCGACGAGCCGGTAGCCTCCGGCCCGCCCCCGGTCCGCGTACACCGGAACCCCGGCCTCCGACAGGGCGAGCGCGTCCCGTGTGACGGTCCGCTCGGACACTTCGAGCTCCTGCGCGAGCTCGGCGGCGGTCATGGAGGGCCGGGACTGGAGCAGGAGCACCATCTTGATGAGGCGTGCGGCGCGCATGACTCCAGCGTCGCACGCGTGTACCGCCTCCAGCGACGCGCCGCGGGCGCGGGCGGCGGCAACCCGGTTGTCTCGAAGGGAAGTTCGGCCCCGCATACTGGAGGGACAGCCCGGACCGGTGGGACGCCGGGCCATGACCTGGAGGGGCTGGAATGCGGGGGACGCTGCTCGGGGACAGGTATCGCCTGGGGGGACGGCTGGGCCGGGGCGGAATGGGCACGGTGTGGAGCGCCCAGGACGAGCGGATGCAGCGTGAGGTGGCGGTCAAGCTGGTCACCGCGCTTCCCCAGGTGGGCGAGCACGAGACGTTCCTCCGGTTCCGCAGGGAGATCAGGTCGGCCGCGAGCCTGCCGGGACGGCACACGGTGACCGTCCACGACTGCGGCGAGGGAACGGTCGACGACGAGCACGTGCTCTACATGGTCATGGAACGGCTGACCGGACGCACGCTGCTCCAGGCGGTCCACGAGGAACGGCCGCACTGGAGTGACGCCGTGAGCTGGGGGCACCAGGTCGCCGTGGCGCTGGACGCCGCCCACCGGCAGCGGATCGTCCACCGGGACATCAAGCCCGAGAACGTCATGTTCGCGGCGGACGGCGACATCAAGGTCCTCGACTTCGGCATCTCCAAATTCGTCGGGGACACCGTGAGGGTGAGCGGCCTCACCCGGACCGGGGTGCCGATGGGCAGCCTGCTGTACATGGCACCGGAGCAGGCCCGGGGTTCGGCGGAGGTCGACCACAGAGCCGATCTGTACTCGCTCGGCTGTCTGCTGTACTTCATGGCCACCGGACAGCCGCCGCTGCTCGCCGAGAACGTCCTGGCCCTGCTGTACATGCAGACCGAACGCACGGTGCTGCCGCCGCACGTGCTGGCCCCGGACCTGCCACCGGAGCTGAGCGCGCTGGTCATGCAGCTGCTCGAACGCGAGCCGGACGCACGGCCGGCCACCGCCGGGGAGGTGCTCGACCGGCTGAGGGAACTGCGGGTGAGCGACGCCGCCGAGGCCGCGAGCGTACGGATCGTCGAGCAGGCCCAGGCAGAGGCGGACGAGCTGCGCGCCGAGGCGCGGAAGGCCGCGCAGTCCACGCGCGCGGTGGCGGAGGCGCTCTTCGAGGAGACCCGGGCGGCGGCCGCGCAGGCCGCTGCCGACTTCGAGACGAGCCTGGCGAAGCGGCGGGAGCAGTCCGCGCGGGACCTGTTGGCGCGTCAGACGAAGGCGGAGGAGCGGCTCGCGGAGATCGAGGACCGTGCCGAGCAGCTGCGGCTGGAGGCCGAGAAGCTGCGTACGGACGCGGAGCGGCGGGCCCGTCAGACGGTGGAGACGGCGCAGCGCCAGTCCACGGACATCGTGGTCGACGCGAACGCCAAGGCGGACCGGATCCGTTCGGAATCGGAGCGCGAGCTGGCGGCGGTAACGGACCGGCGCGACTCCCTCAACGCGGCGCTGGCCAAAGTCCGCGAGCTGCTGGGCCTGCTGCTGGCCGACAGCAAGTTCATGCCGGTCGGCGAGCTCTTTCAGCAGCGTGCGACGATCCTGGACCAGCTCACCACCATCGAGCGGAGCCTCGGCGTGGCGATCGGGCGCGTGGACACCGTCGAGCGCGCTCCGGAAGACACCACTGGGGGCCGCGCCTACGGCGCGGCCCCCAAGGGATGATCACACGGCTTACAGGCCGTAGCGCTCGCGCGCGTCCTTCACCGCCGAGGCCGGGACCTCGCCGCGGCGGGCGAGCTGGGCCAGGGCCGCGACGACGATCGACTGGGCGTCGACGCCGAAGTGGCGGCGGGCCGCCTCGCGGGTGTCGGAGAGGCCGAAGCCGTCCGCGCCGAGCGAGGTGTAGTCCTGCTCCACCCACTGGGCGATCTGGTCCGGGACCTGGCGCATGTAGTCGCTCACCGCGAGCACCGGGCCCTCGGCGCCCTCGAGCGCCTGGCGTACGTACGGAACACGGTCCTCACCGCGCAGCAGCGCGGCGTCGGCCTCCAGCGCGTCGCGGCGCAGCTCGGTCCAGGAGGTCGCGGACCACACGTCGGCCGTGACGCCCCATTCGGCGGCGAGCAGCTTCTGCGCCTCGAGCGCCCAGTGGATCGCCGTACCGGAGGAGAGCAGCTGGATGCGCGGGGCGTCCGCCGGGCCCTCACCCGTGTTGAAGCGGTACAGACCGCGGACGATGCCCTCGTCGACGCCTTCCGGCTTCGCGGGCTGCGGCATCGGCTCGTTGTAGACGGTCAGGTAGTAGAAGACGTCCTCGGCGTTCTCGCCGTACATCCTCCTGAGGCCGTCCTTGACGATCGCCGCGACCTCGTACGCGAACGCCGGGTCGTACGTCAGCGCCGCCGGGTTCGTCGCCGCGATCATCGGCGAGTGGCCGTCCGCGTGCTGGAGGCCCTCACCGGTCAGCGTGGTACGACCGGCCGTCGCACCCACCAGGAAGCCCTTGCCGAGCTGGTCGCCGAGCTGCCACATCTGGTCGGCGGTCCGCTGCCAGCCGAACATCGAGTAGAAGATGTAGAAGGGGATCATCGTCTCGCCGTGCGTCGAGTACGACGTGGAGGCGGCGATGAAGTCGGCCATCGAGCCGGCCTCGGTGATGCCCTCGTTGAGGATCTGGCCGTCCTTGGCCTCGCGGTAGTACATGAGCTGGTCGCGGTCGACCGGCTCGTACGTCTGCCCCTTCGGCGAGTAGATGCCGAGCGACGGGAACAGCGACTCCATACCGAAGGTACGGGCCTCGTCGGGGACGATCGGCACCCAGCGCTTGCCGGTCTCCTTGTCCCGGATCAGGTCCTTCATCAGCCGGACGAACGCCATGGTCGTCGCGACCGACTGGGTGCCGGAGCCCTTGTCGAAGGAGGCGAAGGCCTTCTCGGACTGCGCGGGCAGCGGGCCGACCGGGTGGACGCGCCGGGCCGGGGCCGGGCCGCCGAGGGCGGCGCGGCGCTCCTGGAGGTAGCGGACCTCGGGGGAGTCGGCGCCGGGGTGACCGTAGGGGACCTTCCCGTCGGCGAACTGCGCGTCGGAGATCGGCAGCCCGAGCAGATCCCGCATCGTCTTGAACTCGTCCACCGAGAGCTTCTTCATCTGGTGGTTCGCGTTCTTGGAGGCGAAGCCCTCACCGAGGGTGAAGCCCTTGACCGTCTGGGCCAGGATCACCGTCGGGGCGCCCTTGTGCTCCAGGGCGGCCTTGTACGCGGCGTACACCTTGCGCGGCTCGTGGCCACCGCGCGAGAGGTGGAAGCACTCGAGGATCTTGTCGTCACTCAGCAGCTTCGCCATCTCGACGAGCGCCGGGTCCTTGCCGAAGAAGTCCTCGCGGATGTAGGCGGCATCCCGCGTCTGGTACGTCTGGACCTGCGCGTCCGGGACCTCACGGAGGCGGCGGACCAGGGCGCCGGTGGTGTCGAGCTGGAAGAGCTCGTCCCAGGCGTTGCCCCAGAGGGTCTTCACGACGTTCCAGCCGGCGCCGCGGAACTGGGCCTCCAGCTCCTGCACGATCTTGAAGTTGGCGCGGACCGGGCCGTCAAGGCGCTGCAGGTTGCAGTTGATGACGAAGGTCAGGTTGTCCAGGCCCTCGCGGCTGGCCAGTGCGAGTGCCGCGGTCGACTCGGGCTCGTCCATCTCGCCGTCGCCGAGGAACGCCCATACGTGGGAGTTGGAGACGTCCTTGATGCCGCGGTTCGTCAGGTAGCGGTTGAACCGCGCCTGGTAGATCGCGGACAGCGGGCCGAGACCCATGGAGACGGTCGGGAACTCCCAGAGCCAGGGCAGCCGGCGCGGGTGCGGGTAGGACGGGATGCCCTTGCCGCCCGACTCCTGGCGGAAGTTGTCGAGGTGCTCCTCGGTGAGCCGGCCGTCGAGGAAGGCGCGGGCGTAGATGCCGGGGGAGGCATGGCCCTGGATGTAGAGCTGGTCGCCGGATCCGTCGGCCTCCTTCCCGCGGAAGAAGTGGTTGAAGCCGGTCTCGTACAGCCACGCGGCGGAGGCGAAGGTCGCGATGTGACCGCCGACGCCGTGCTTGGCGCCACGGCTCACCATGGCGGCCGCGTTCCAGCGGTTCCAGGCGGTGATCCGGCGCTCCATCTCCTCGTCGCCGTCCACGGTGGGCTCGGCGCCGGTGGGGATGGTGTTGACGTAGTCCGTCTCCAGCAGCTTGGGCAGGTCCAGCCCGGCAACACCCTCGGCGTGCTGGAGGGTCCGCCGCATCAGGTACGCGGCGCGGTGCGGGCCGGCAGCCTTCGTGACGGCGTCGAGGGAGGCCGCCCATTCGGCGGTCTCTTCGGTGTCACGGTCCGGGAGCTGGTCGAGCTCACTCGGAAGTGGAAGCTTGCTGGCTGCGGGGTCGGTCATGATCGCCGCCTTCCGGAGAGGAGGGGGGTGGAGAAAAAGGGGGCCTTGTCTGGCAGGACAGGGCGGCGGGCTGGGTGCAGCCCGCCGTCGACTGTAAGTCCCTGATCGATGATCGATCAAAGGGTTGAGGGGAAAAACCTCTCAACCTGAAGAAAGTTGGCATGCGGTGCCTTGGGTGGTGGCACGGGGTGCCGTGCGATTTGGGGTCATACCGGGCGCGGGTGGCACGTCCGTGCGGGGGGCCGCTCGGATGGGCGGGCTTCTGGCAGGGGTGCGGCTGGCCTGCGGCGGGTTCCCTCGTGGGACGTGCTCGCCGTCGGCGGCGGTACGCCCGAGTGCGGGTGGGGGAGCGGCTTCCCTCGCGGAGGGTTGCTCGCCGTCGGCGACTGTACGTCCGTGCATGGCGCGCCCGGCCTGCGGCCGGGCTGGGGTTCCCACCCGCACCACCCGTGCGAGTAGGGGGGGGCAGGTGCGGGCCTTCCTGTGGGGCGTGCTCGCCGTCGGCGGCTACACGGTCCAGCCGCGGCCGTAGGGCTCGAAGCGGTGGGCGCCACCTCGCATGCCGTGCGGAGGGGCCGTGCAGGGTCGGCCCCGCAGGCGTTGGAGGGAGACCTGGGTGCGCAACCTGGGGGCCGTTCTGCCGCCGACGCCGAGGAGTCGAGCCTGGAGGAGCCCCGGGGCCCGTAAGCAACCGGCCTGGCCGGGCCCGACGTACCCGAGCCGCGCCCGGGAGCCCGTACGGAGCGAGCTCGACGGGCGCGACGGGCCCGCGCCGCGCCGGGGAACCCGTACGCACCGACCCGGCCGGGCCCGACGTACCCGGGCCGCGCCCGGGAGCCTGTACGCGCCGGCCTCGTAGGGCCCGACGTACTCGCGCCGCGCCGGGGAACCCGTACGCACCGACCCGGCCGGGCCCGACGTACCCGCGCGCCCGGAACCCGTACGTACCGAGCTCGTCGGATCCCGTGGCGGCCCAGGAACCCGTACGCACCGGCCTCGTACGGCCCGACGTACCCCGTGGTCCCCCCGGGAGGCTACGCGCGGGGGGCGCAGCCCAGGACGTGGGCCTTGACCAGGAGGCCGATCTGCGGGTCGCGGCGGCGGAAGGCCGCGACAAGGGCCTCGTGCTCCTCCGCGTAGGACTTCTGCTTCGTGCCCAGCCACCGGATCGACAGCGCCGTGAAGACCTCGATCCCCAGGCCCTCCCACGTGTGCAGCAGCACGCCGTTCCCCGCCGCCTTCACCAACTCCCGGTGGAAGGCCACCGTGTGACGCACCTGGGCCGTGCCGTCGGCAGCCCGGTCCGCCTCGTACAGCGCCGCCACATGCGGCTCCAGCGCCGAGCAGTCGTCCGCCAGCCGCTCCGCGGCCAGCTCCGCCGCGATCTGCTCCAGGCCCGCCCGGACGGGGTAGCTCTCCTCCAGGTCCGCCGCCGTCAGATTCCGTACGCGTACACCCTTGTTGGGCGCCGACTCGATCAGCCGCAGCGACTCCAGCTCGCGCAGAGCCTCCCGTACGGGCGTCTGGCTCACCGCGAGCTCCGTCGCGATGCGACGCTCGACGATCCGCTCGCCCGGCTTCCAGCGGCCGCTGACGATGCCCTCCACGATGTGCTCGCGGATCTGATCGCGCAGCGAGTGGACGACGGGGACGGTCATGGAGCGCTCCTTCAAGAAGAGAAGACCTCTAGACAATACGGCGGCGCCCCCGCCCGGAAGTACTCCCGGTCGGGGGCGCCGCTGGTGAGACGCGTTACACGCGGTGCTCAGACGTGTGCTCAGAGGCCGAGCTCGACCTCGAACTCACCGGCCTCCAGGATCGCCTTGACCGCCGTCAGGTAACGGGCGGCGTCGGCGCCGTCCACCAGTCGGTGGTCGTAGGAGAGCGCCAGGTACGTCATGTCGCGGACCGCGATCGTCTCGCCCAGCTCCGGGTGGTTGATGACCACCGGACGCTTGACGGTGGCGCCGATGCCCAGGATGCCCACCTGGTTCGGCGGCACGATGACCGTGTCGAACAGCGCACCGCGCGAGCCGGTGTTGCTGATCGTGAAGGTCGCGCCGGAGAGCTCGTCCGGGGTGATCTTGCTGGCCCGGACCTTGCCCGCCAGGTCGGCGGTGGCCTTGGCGATACCCGCCAGGTTGAGGTCGCCCGCACCCTTGATGACCGGGGTCATCAAGCCCTTCTCGGAGTCCACGGCGATGCCGATGTTCTCCGTGTCGAAGTAGGTGATGGTGCCCTCGTCCTCGTTGATCCGGGCGTTGACGACCGGGTAGGCCTTCAGCGCCTGGGCCGCCGCCTTCACGAAGAACGGCATCGGGGACAGCTTGACGCCCTCGCGGGCGGCGAAGGAGTCCTTCGCCTTGGCGCGCAGTCGCATCAGCTTGGTGATGTCGACCTCGACGACCGAGGTCAGCTGGGCCTGGCCGTGCAGCGCCTTCATCATGTTGTCGCCGATGACCTTGCGCATGCGCGTCATCTTGACCGTCTGGCCACGCAGCGGGGAGACCTCCAGGGCGGGGGCCTTCGCGGCGGCGGCCGGAGCGGCGGCGGCAGCGGCGGGAGCCGGGGCAGCGGCGGCGGCCTTGGCGGCCTCCGCGGCGGCGATGACGTCCTGCTTACGGATACGGCCACCGACGCCGGTGCCCTTGACCGTGGACAGGTCCACACCGCTCTCGGAGGCGAGCTTGCGCACCAGCGGGGTGACGTACGCACCCTCGTCCGCGACCGACGGAGCCGGGGCGGCCGGGGCGGCGGGAGCCACCGGGGCGGGAACGGCGGCCGGTGCCGGGGCGGCAGCGGCAGGCGCGGCCTGGACCGGAGCGGGCGCCGCGGCCGGAGCCGCCGGGGTGGCAGGCGCGGCCGGGGCAGCGGCCGGAGCCGCAGCAGGGGCCGGAGCCGCGGCGGCGGGGGCTGCCGGAGCAGCCGGAGCGGCACCGGGGGCGCCGATCACGGCGAGCTTCGCGCCGACCTCGGCGGTCTCGTCCTCGCCGACGACGATCTCCAGCAGCACGCCGGCGACCGGCGCGGGGATCTCGGTGTCGACCTTGTCCGTGGAGACCTCGAGCAGCGGCTCGTCCTCCGCGACCTCCTCGCCGACCTCCTTCAGCCAGCGGGTGACGGTGCCCTCGGTGACCGACTCGCCCAGCGCGGGCAGGACGACGTCGGTGCCGGAGGCGCCACCGGCCGGAGCGGCGGGGGCGGCGGCGGGGGCCGGAGCCGCGGGGGCGGCCTCGGCGGCGGGGGCCGCGGCCGGGGCGGCCGGAGCCGCGGGGGCCTCGGCAGCCGCCGGGGCCGGGGCGGCAGCGGGCGCGCCCGTGCCGTCATCGATGATCGCCAGCTCGGCGCCGACCTCGACGGTCTCGTCCTCGGCCACCTTGATGGAAGCGAGGACACCGGACGCCGGGGCGGGGATCTCGGTGTCGACCTTGTCGGTCGAGACCTCGAGCAGCGGCTCGTCGGCCTCGACGCGCTCGCCCTCGGCCTTCAGCCAGCGAGTGACGGTGCCCTCGGTGACGCTCTCTCCGAGCGCCGGAAGGGTTACGGAAACCGGCATGGTTTCGGTTGCTCCTTACGAATGTGCGGTAGTGGTCGTCGCGCCCGTTACTGCGCTGTCCGGGGTGCGGATCCCCGGATGCCCAGAACTAGTCGTGGGCGTGCAGCGGCTTGCCCGCCAGAGCGAGGTGCGCCTCGCCGAGCGCCTCGTTCTGCGTCGGGTGCGCGTGGATGAGCTGCGCGACCTCGGCCGGCAGGGCCTCCCAGTTGTAGATCAGCTGCGCCTCGCCGACCTGCTCGCCCATACGGTCACCGACCATGTGAACGCCGACCACGGCGCCGTCCTTGACCTGGACGAGCTTGATCTCACCCGCGGTCTTCAGGATCTTGCTCTTGCCGTTGCCCGCGAGGTTGTACTTCAGAGCGACGACCTTGTCCGCGCCGTAGATCTCCTTGGCCTTGGCCTCGGTGACACCGACGGAGGCGACCTCGGGGTGGCAGTACGTCACCCGCGGCACACCGTCGTAGTCGACCGGGACGGGCTTCAGACCGGCCAGGCGCTCGGCGACCAGGATGCCCTCGGCGAACCCGACGTGCGCGAGCTGGAGGGTCGGGACGAGGTCGCCGACGGCGGAGATGGTCGGAACGTTGGTCTGCATGTACTCGTCCACGAGGACGTAGCCGCGGTCCATGGCGACCCCGGCCTCCTCGTAGCCCAGGCCCTGCGAGACCGGGCCGCGGCCGACGGCCACCAGGAGCACCTCGGCCTCGAAGGTCTTGCCGTCGGCGAGGGTGACGCGGACGCCGTTCTCCGTGTACTCGGCCTTCTCGAAGAAGGTGCCGAGGTTGAACTTGATGCCGCGCTTGCGGAAGGCCCGCTCGAGCAGCTTCGAGCTGTTCTCGTCCTCGACCGGGACGAGGTGCTTCAGGGCCTCGATGATCGTGACGTCGGTGCCGAAGGACTTCCACGCGGACGCGAACTCGACGCCGATGACGCCGCCGCCCAGCACGATCGCGGACTGCGGGACGCGGTCCAGGACCAGGGCGTGGTCCGAGGAGATGATGCGGTTTCCGTCGATGGTCAGACCCGGCAGGGACTTCGGTACGGATCCCGTCGCGAGGAGGACGTGGCGGCCCTGGATGCGCTGACCGTTGACGTCGACGGAGGTCGGCGAGGACAGCCGGCCCTCGCCCTCGATGTACGTCACCTTGCGGGAGGCGATCAGACCCTGCAGACCCTTGTAGAGCCCGGAGATCACCTCGTCCTTGTACTTGTGTACAGCGGGGACGTCGATGCCCTCGAAGGTGGCCTTGACGCCGAACTGCTCGCTCTCGCGGGCCTGGTCGGCGATCTCGCCGGCGTGCAGCAGGGCCTTGGTGGGGATGCATCCACGGTGCAGGCAGGTGCCGCCGACCTTGTCCTTCTCGATCAGGGCGACGTCCAGGCCCAGCTGCGCTCCGCGCAGGGCCGCGGCGTAACCACCGCTACCACCGCCGAGGATCACTAGGTCGAAAACGGTGCTGGCGTCGTTCGCCACGTCACGTCCTCCATGCATGTGCGCCGGGCGCCGGTCGAGCATGACCGGGCGGCGGCTGGTGTTCGGCCGCTTATCTTCGGCCCTGTGGTGGGGGCCCTGTCCTGCCGAGAACCCATCTTCGCACTTGTTGACGGGAGGCGGGACGCGGGGCCGGGGTCTGGGACGGCGGTTCCGTCGTCCCCGGCGGTTACCGACCCGTATGAACCTACGGATTTCGTCGAAGGCGAACGGTTGCGCGACCGCGACTATTCCTGAGACCTGCTGATATTCCTGAGATCTGCTGACAGCACGCGGCGCGGGGCCCCACGCTCCGGGGCCCCGCCGGGCCGGGGCGGAACGGGCGGTACCCCGCCCCCGCCCCGCCCCCCGCGCGGTCCTGCGCGTCAGCCCAGGTCGCCCGACGCCGTGCGTTCGGCCAGCTTGACCAGCGTCCGGACCGCGGAACCCGTGCCGCCCTTCGGGGTGTAGCCGAACGGCGCGCCCTCGTGGAAGGCGGGCCCGGCGATGTCGAGGTGGGCCCAGGTGATGCCCTCGCCGACGAACTCCTTCAGGAACAGGCCGGCCACCAGGCCGCCGCCCATCCGCTCGCCCATGTTGGCGATGTCGGCGGTCGGCGAGTCCATGCCCTTGCGCAGGTCCGACGGGAGCGGCATCGGCCAGGAGTCCTCGCCGGCCTCCTCCGCGAGCTCATGGATGGTCGTACGAAACGCGTCGTCGTTCGCCATGATCCCGAACCGGCGGTGGCCCAGCGCCAGCACCATCGCTCCGGTCAGGGTCGCCACGTCCACGATCGCGTCCGGGTTCTCCTCCGACGCCTTGGTGAGCGCGTCGGCGAGCACCAGCCGGCCCTCGGCGTCGGTGTTGAGCACCTCCACCGTCTTGCCGCTGTACATGCGCAGGACGTCACCGGGGCGGGTGGCGGTGCCCGACGGCATGTTCTCGGCGAGCGCGAGCCAGCCGGTGACGTTCACCTCCAGGCCGAGCCGGGCGGCCGTGACGACCGCGGCGAACACCGCGGCGGCGCCGCTCATGTCGCACTTCATCGTCTCGTTGTGACCGGCCGGCTTCAGGGAGATGCCGCCCGAGTCGTAGGTGATGCCCTTGCCGATGAAGGCGAGGGTCTTCTCGGCCTTGGGATGCGTGTACCCGAGCCGGACCAGCCGCGGGCCGTTGGCCGCGCCCTGGCCGACGCCCAGGATGCCGCCGTAGCCGCCCTTCTCGAGCGCCTTCTCGTCGAGCACCTGCACCTTGATGCCGTGCTCCTTGCCGGCGGCGGTGGCGACGGCGGCGAACGACTCCGGGTAGAGGTCGTTCGGCGGGGTGTTGACCAGGTCGCGGGCCCGGTTGAGCTCCTCGGTCAGCGCGATCGACCGCTCGGCCGCGGCCTTGAACGCCTTGTCGCGCGGCTTGGTGCCCAGCAGGGCGACCTCGGCCAGCGGCTGCTTCCTGCCGCCGTTCCCGTCCTTGCCGTCCTTACCGCCCTTGGCGTTCGTGTTCTGGTACGCGGTGAAGGCGTACGCGCCCAGCAGCGCGCCCTCCGCGATCGCCTCGGCGTCCTCGGCGGCCTCGATCGGCAGGGCGAACGCGGCCTTCTTCGTCCCGGACAGCGCCCGTGCGGCGGACCCGGCGGCGCGCCGCAGCGACTCCGCCGTGTACGCCTCGTCCTTTTCGGGTGCCGCGCCGAGGCCGACCGCGACCACGACCGGTGCCTTCAGCCCCGACGGCGCGGGCAGCTTGGTCACCTCGCCCTCGGCACCGCCGGCGCCGAGCGTCTCCAGGACGGAGGCGAGCTTTCCGTCGAACGCCTTGTCCACGGCCTCGGCGCCGGCGGCGACGACCGGGCCCTTGGCGCCCTTCGCCACACCGACGACGATCGCGTCGGCGCGCACCGTCGCAGCGCCGGCAGTGCTGAGAGTGAGAGCAGTCACGGTGGTGAAATCTCGCTTCCGTTGAGTTCCATGGCCGAAAGAGGTGGGGTCGGCCGCCCGGCGCATCGTAAGGCGGGCGGTCCGGCGCGCCTGACCCGAGCCTACGCGCGACTGCCGTGTTCGCTCAGGGCAGCCGAGATTCACCCATCAGTGGTGTCTTCGACACGATGACCGAACAGGCAGTGAGTCCTGCGTCACACTCGGACCAATTGAGCAAGCCAACAAGACGTTGCTTTGCATGATTTCCACAGATCCTCCGCGGATTCTCCCGGGAGGTTCCGAGGGGGGAAACGATGGCCAACGCATTCAGTCCTGACGCGCGCCCGCTCACGCGCCGCCGCGGTACGCGCAGACCCGCCGGGCGCGGCACCGCCGTGGTCGCGCTCACCGCTTCCGCGCTGCTGGCGGCGGTGCTTCCCGCCGTGCCGGCCACGGCCGCCGCGCCGGTGCCGCGGATCGACCTGAAGGTCCTCGTCGTCGACGACGGTGGGGAGTCGGTTGCCGCGGTCACCTCCGAGCTGCGCGGCACCGGCGTCCCGTACAGCGTCGTCGACCTGGACGACCCGGGCCGCCCGCAGATCACCCCGGGGTTCCTGAGCGACACCGTGAGCGGCCGTCCGCGCGCCAAGTACCAGGGCGTGGTGCTCCCGAACGAGGCGCCGTTCGGGACCGACCCCACGGGCGCCGCCGAGCAGGCCGCCCTCGTCGCGTACGAGAAGACCTTCGGCATCCGCCAGGTCGACGCGTACACCTGGGCGCATCCCGGCGTCGGGCTCGACTACACGAGCGACGGCGGCTGGGCAGGGACGCTCGACGGCGCCGCGGCCGCCGTGACCCCGGCGGGCCGCTCGGGCCCCTTCGGGTACCTCGACGGGGCGCTCACCTTCGAGGACAACGCGCCGACGGTCGGTGAGAGTTACGGCTATCTGGGCCGCCCGCGCGAGGGCTTCACCAGCTACGTCGACGCCCCCGTCCCGGACACGGGCGGCCGGGCCAGCCTGGTCGGCGAGTACGCCCACGACGGGCGCCGTGAGCTCGTCGTGACGTTCGCGTACAACCAGCACCAGCGGCAGTTCAGGCTGCTGGCGCGCGGCATCGTCGAATGGCTCACCCAGGGCGTCCACCTCGGCCAGAGCCGCAACTACTTCTCCGTCCACGTCGACGACGTCTTCGCGCCCGACGCCCGCTGGGACACCGAGCGCAACTGCACCCCCGGCGACATCGACTGCGCGGGCCCCGGCGGCGAACAGACCCCCGACATCCGGATGACCGCCGACGACGCCCGTTACGCCGCCGCCTGGCAGCGCTCCGCGGGCTTCACCCTCGACATGGTCCACAACGCGGGCGCGGGCGAGGAGTGGAAGGCCGAGCACGGAGGCAGCGACCCGCTCGCCGCCCAGCTCCTCGCCGACAAGGCGCAGTACCGCTGGGTCAACCACACCTACACCCACCCCTTCCTGGGCTGTGTCCAGGACGTCTCGGTCGTGCCCTGGCGGTGCGCCAAGAACGCCGACGGCACGACGCGGTACATGAGCCGCGCCGAGATCGCAGCCCAGATCCGCGACAACCACAACTGGGCCGTCCGTAACGGCCTCCCGGTCGACCGCACCGAACTCGTCACCGGCGAGCACTCGGGCCTGCGCGTCCTGCCGCAGCAGCCCGACGACAACCCGAACCTGGCGGGAGCGCTCGCCGACACCGGGGTCACCTGGATCGCCAGCGACAACTCGCGCGACCCGCAGCAGCGTTCCGTCGGCACCGCCCGCACCGTCCCGCGCCACCCGATGAACGTGTACTACAACACGGGCACGGCCGCCGAGATGGCCGACGAGTACAACTGGATCTACACCTCGAAGGCCGACGGCGGCAGCGGAATCTGCGAGACGAACCCGGCGTCCACCTGCCTCCCCGCGCCCCTGGACCCGGCCACCGGATACGCGACGCACATCGTGCCGCAGGAGGTCAGGACCGCCCTCGGCCATGTCATCGCCGGTGACCCGCGCCCCCACTACGTCCACCAGTCCAACCTCGCCGAGGAGCGCATCCTCTACCCCGTCCTCGACCGGGTGCTCGCCGACTACCGTGCCCTGTTCGCCGACAGCACCCCGCTCGTGAACCCGCGCCATCGCGAGGTCGGCACGGAGCTGAACCGCCGCGCCGCCTGGCAGCAGGCGCTCGCGGGCGGCAAGGTCACGGCGTACCGCATCGGCACCACGGTCACCGTCCAGGCCCCGTCCGGAGTCGCGGTCCCCGTCACGGCCCCCGAGGGCACGCGCAAGCAGCACCTGCTCGGCACCACCGTCTTCGGCACGCCGTACGCGGGGCAGCGGTCCGCCTGGACCGGGCCGGAGCTGCTCCAGACCGCCGTCACGCTGCGGCTGCCCGCCACGACGTGACGAGTGGATGCGATGAGTGACGGATGCCGTCATGTCACGATGCTCACCGAAGGCACCTATCCGCACGTCCACGGAGGCGTGAGCACCTGGTGCGACCAGCTCGTGCGCGGCATGCCCGAGGTCGGGTTCACGGTCGTCGCCCTCACCGGCAGCGGCCGTGAGCCCGTCACCTGGGAGCTGCCTCCCAACGTCGTCCGGCACACGGTCGTACCACTGTGGGGGCCGCGGCCGCCCGGACGGGCCCGCGCCCCGTTCGGCGCGGCAGCCCGCCGCCGCTTCCTCGGCGCGTACGAGCGCTTCCTGCTGTCGATACTCGACCCGGACGCGCACTGCGACTTCGGCACCGGACTCGACGAGCTGGCCGAGCAAGCGCGTGCGGGGAGGCTCTCGGCAGCCCTGCGCACCGAGGCCGCCGTCCGCACCCTGATGTGGATCTGGACCATGCCGCACCTGCCGACCGCCGAGGCCCGCCCCACCGTTCACGACGCCCTGACCGCCATCGATCTGCTCGAGCACGCGCTGCGCCCGCTCGTGGCCCGGATACCCGAGGACAGCGTCGCCCACGCGGTCAGCGCCGGACTCGCCACGCTACCCGCGCTCGCCGCGAAACGCCTGGACGGTGTGCCCTTTCTCCTCACCGAACACGGCATCTATCTGCGCGAGCGCTATCTCGGCCACCGCGCCGAGGCCGCGGCCGGCCGGCGCTGGCCGGTCAAGGCCCTGATGCTCGGCTTCTACCGCGAGCTCAACACCCTGGGCTACCGGCGGGCCGACCTGATCACGCCGTGCAACCAGTACAACCGCCGCTGGGAGGAGCGCGGCGGGGCCCGTGGCGACCGTATCCGTACCGTCTACAACGGCGTCGATCCGCACGCCTTCCCGCATGCCGGACCCGAGCCGCCCGTACCCACCCTGAGCTGGGCCGGCCGGATCGACCCGATCAAGGACCTGGAGACCCTGATACGGGCCTACGCCCTGGCCAGGGCCGAACTGCCCGCGCTGCGGCTGCGGTTGTTCGGGGGAGTCCCGGCGGGCGGGGAGTGGTACCGGACCCGGCTGGAGAAGCTCGCCGCGGAGCTGGGCGTCGCCGACGGGATCGGCTGGGAGGGCCGCGTGGACGATGTGGCCCGCGCGTACGCCGCCGGGCATGTGGTGATGCTCTCCAGCATCAGCGAGGGCTTCCCCTTCTCGATCATCGAGGCCATGTCGTGCGGCAGGACGACCGTGTCGACGGACGTGGGCGGCGTACGGGAGGCCGTCGGCGACACCGGTCTCGTCGTCCCGCCCCGCGAGCCGAAGGCACTGGCCGCGGCGGCCCTGGAGCTGCTGCGGGACGACCGGCGTCGCGCCGAGCTGGGCCGGCGGGCCCGGCAGCGGGTCATCGACCGCTTCACCCTGCGGCGTTCGGTGGACGCCTTCCGCGAGATCTACCGGGAGCTGGCCGGGGCACCGGGCGCGGTGTACGAGCCGCCGCTCGTCGAGACCGTCGACGACTGGACACTGGAGCTGAGGGATCCGTGGTACCGGGAGCTCGCGTCGGACGGAAGCGCCTGGTGAGGAGAGCGACCCCGAGCTGGGCCGTGCGCCGGGGCGCCGACCCGGTCGACGAACTCGCCGAGCAGCTGGACGACTTCATCGCGGCGGCCGTCCACCCGGACGAGATCGCCGCCCTGCTGGAGTCCGAAGGGCTGACCGACGAGCAGATACGGCTCCGCTACGGCCGCGAGGACTCGTTCGCGCTGGCGGAGGAGCTGTACGGGCGGGTCGAGCGCCGCTACCCGGAGCCGGTGACCCAGCCCGCAGGCCTTCCGGGCCCCACGCTCCTCGCCTGCCTGCTGCGCGGCCTGATCTTCGCGCTCCCCGGGCTCGGTTACGTCCTCGCCGCGCCGCCTCTCTCCGACGTGATCCCGCTCCTGGCGGGTGGACTGGCCGCCTGGGCGTGGAACCAGGCCCTCGCCCACCGCGCCTACGCGTGGCTCGGCCTGGGCGACCGCGCGGCGGCACGCCGGGCGCTGCTCGTGGGCGCCCCCCTGGGCGTCCTCTTCAGCACGGCCGCGTCCTTCGCCGCCGGCCCGGCCCTGCTCTTCGTGGCGGTCCAGTCCCTCTACCTGGCGGCGGCGACGGTCCTCCTGGTCCTGTCCCACGACCGCGCGCTGCTGTGCGCGTTGCTGCCGCTGGTGGGGGGTGCGGTGGTCGTGGTGTTCCACCCGCTGCCGCCCTGGGCGCGGGCGGCCCTGCTCCTGACCTCCGTGACCGCGGCGACGGCCTTCGCGGCGGGGGCGACCGCACGTCCATGCCGGACCGGGGTTTCCACCCGCAAGACCCGCGCCACCCGCGCGCGCCGGAGGTCGGGCGCGGACCTCCCCGAGGTGTCCGCAGGTATCGCCCCGGCCCCATGCGACCGAGCCCGTGTGCCCGGGGAAGCCGCGCGGCCCGACCCGTCCGGACGCGGCGCACCCCGCAGCGCCGAAGGGGCCGCACGTATCGCCCCGGACCGTCGGGCGGGGGCGCGTGCGGGCAGGGATGCCGCGCGGAGCGGGCCCTCCGTCATCGCGTCCCTGCCGCACGGGATCTTCGGGCTCGGGGCCGGCGGGATGGTCCTCCATGTCGCCCTGGACACCCCGGCGTTCGCCGTGGCGCTGACGCTCGGCATGGGGCCCGCCGAGTGGCTGCTGCACCGGCTGCGCGTGGACAGCCTCGCCGGGCTGCGGGGCAGCACGACACCGGGTGCCTTCCGCGCGGCGGTCGCCGCACATCTGGCCCGCTGCCTCGCCGGGTACTTGGGCGCGCTGCTCAGCCTCGTCGGTGCCGCGCTGTTGCTGTGGCCGGCGGGCGGCGGGGAGCCTGCCGGGGTGCTGCTGCTCGGGGTCGCGCTGTGGGCGGCGCTGCTGCTCCAGGCGTTCGGCACGGTGCTCAGCGCCGCCCTGGTGTGCTGTGCGGCGGCGCTCGCCGCCACCCTGGTCCCCGCCGCGGCGCCCCTCGTCGTGCCTGCGGTGGCCGCCGCCGTCCTCTTCGGGCAGGCGTGCGCTCTGCTGGGCCGGATCACGGCCCACCGCTGAGCCCCGGCGTCAGCCGGTCCCCAGCGTCAGCGCGACGAGCGCCACCGTGGCCCCCGTCTCCGCCAGCGCGCCGAACACGTCCCCCGTCACCCCGCCGAAGCGCCGTACGCAGTGCCGCAGCAGCAACTGGGCGGCGGCGAGCGCCGCCACGACGGCGCATGCGTGCCGCACCGCCGCGTACGGGCCGAACAGCGCCCCCGCGGCCGCGCACCCGGCGGCGACCAGGACCGTCACCATGAGGGCGTGACGTACCGGCACGGTCTCGGCGACCGCCGCGCCCAGGCCCTCCGGGCGGGCCGCCGGCACCCCCGTACGGCAGGCGAGGGTGAGGCCGAGGCGTGCCACGACCCCCGCCAGCGCCGCCGCCACCGCGCCGTACGCCCAGCCGCCCCGCCCGTACAGCTCGTACAGGGCCGCGATCTGCGCCAGCAGTACGAACACGATGGTGATCACGCCGAACGGTCCGATGTCCGACTGCTTCATGATCCGCAGCGCGTCCTCGGCGGGCTTGGCGCTGCCCAGCCCGTCGGCGGTGTCGGCGAGCCCGTCCAGGTGCAGCCCGCGCGTGAGGGCCGCCGGTACGGCCACGGAGGCCACCGCCGCGAGCAGCGGCCCCGCGCCCAGGACCAGCAGCAGTCCGCCCAGCGCCGCCGCGCAGAGGCCGACGACCAGCCCGGCGAGCGGGGCGCAGAGCATTCCGGCGCGCGCCGCGTCACGGTCCCAGCGGGTCACCCGGACCGGCAGCACCGTGAGGGTGCCGAAAGCGAACCGTATGCCGTCTGTCGTCATCGTGCTGTCTTCATCGAGGTCACCGCGCGCAGGGTAGTCGGTCCGCCCCGGCGGTAAATTGCGCGTAACGGACGAAACGGGAGCGGGTGGCATGGGTCACTGGTTTTACCGCAACATCGTGGAGCCGGGAAAGCTCCCCCTGCTCCTCGCGCTGGCCTCGTTCGTGCTGACCTTCCTCATCACACGGATGGTCACCCGGCTGATCAGAGCGGGGAAAGGGCCGTTCCGCAACGTCAGCTCCGGCGGACTGCACATCCACCACGTCGTCCCCGGTGTCCTCCTGACCGTCGTCGGCGGTTTCGGGGCGGTCGCCACCAGCAGACACGACGGCCCCGGCGTCTACGTCTTCGCCGTGATCTTCGGGATGGGCGCCGGACTCGTCCTCGACGAGTTCGCGCTGATCCTCCACCTGGACGACGTCTACTGGACCGAGGCCGGGCGCCAGAGCGTGGAGGTCGTGGTGCTCACCACGGCGCTCCTCCTGCTCACCCTCGGAGGGTTCGCACCGCTGGGCGTCAACGACCTGACCGAGGACGAACGGGACGACCGCCGGGTCTTCCTGCTCACGCTCGCCGCCAATTTCGCCTTCGTCCTCGTCAGCCTCTTCAAGGGGAAGCTCCGCATGGCGATCATCGGCACGCTGGTGCCGTTCGTGGCGATCGTCGGAGCCCTCAGACTGGCCCGGCCCACGTCGCCGTGGGCCAAGCGCCTCTACCGCTCGCGGCCCCGGGCCCGCGCCCGGTCGGTGCTGCGCGCCTTCCACCACGACCGCCGCTGGAGCGGACCGCGACGGAGATTTCAGGACCTGATCGGCGGCACACCGGACTCGACGCCGCCGCCCGACGCCCCGGACCGGCGGTGAGCCAGGGCGGAGCCCGAGGCCTCAGAGGTACCGGACGAGGTGCCAGAGGTACCGGACGACGTACCCGAGGCGCCGGACGACGTACCCGAGGCGCCGGACGAGGTGGCTGAGAAGCGCGACGACAGCGAGGAGACCGCGCAGACCAGCAGCACGGCGACGATCGCCGCCAGATGTTCCTTGCCCGCCAGATTGGACTTGACGAACACCTCGACGACCATCGCGACGATCACCAGGTTCATCGTCAACCACGCCCGGTGGCGGAAGCAGACGTACACCGCGAGCCCGACCACCGCCGCCGAGGGGCCGGTGTCCACGACGCGCGCGTCCGAGCCGGGCAGCCCGAGCGGACTGTCCGGGCCGAGCCAGATCCCGAGCCGCGCGTACGTCGTCCCGGCGAGCGTGGCCAGGTACGCGACCACGAGCGTCCGCCGCCGCCCCATACAGATCTCGGCGATCCCGAACACCACCAGCACCTGTGCGAGCGCGCCCCATACCGGCAGGTCGAGGGCCGGTACGAAGAGCGAGAGCGGCGTACGGAGCAGCGCGAGCCAGAGCGGGTCCTCGGCGCGCACCGAACCGAGGCCGTGGACCGGCCCGTAGCCCCAGGACTGGTTCTGGACGAGCTGGCACAGCGCGGTGAGACAGACCGCGGTCAGGGCCATCGGGACGGCTCGCCACCGCTTCGCGGCGAGCGCGGTCCTCACGGCCCCGTACAGCGAGCCCCACTCGCGGCGCGCGAACGCGCGCGCTCCGGTCATGGCCATGAATCGCGGCTCCAGGATGGATGGTCTTGTATCGCTGAAGACCGATCCGAACACCGCGAAGTTGACTGGTACGGGAGTGGCGCCGATCTCGTACCCGGCCGGGTCAGCCCTCCTGCTGCTTCTGCTGCTCCGGAAGCTCGGGCTCCGCGGGCTGCTCGGGCTGCTCGGGCTCCGCGGGCCGCTCCGGAAGCTCGGCGACGAGCGCCGCGGACGCCCGGACGAGGGGGAGCGCGAGCAGGGCCCCGGTCCCTTCCCCGACCGTGACCCCGTGGTCGAGCAGCGGGTTGAGCGCCATCCGGTCCAGCGCCTTCGCCTGCGCCGGCTCGCCGCTGACCTGGCCCGCCAGCCACCAGTCCGGGGCCCGGAACGCGGCCCGCTGCGCCACCAGCGCAGACGCCGCCGACACGACACCGTCCAGGATCACCGGCATCCGGCGCACCGCGGACTGCAACAGGAACCCGGTCATCGCGGCCAGATCCGCACCGCCCGCCACCGCCAGCAGCTGGAGCTGGTCACCCAGGACGGGCCGGGCGCGGCGCAGCGCGTCACGGATCGCCGCGCACTTGCGCATCCACGCCAGATCGTCGATCCCGGCGCCGCCGCGGCCCGTCACGACCGAGGCGTCCGTACCGCACAGCGCGGCGATGAGAGCGGAGGCGGCCGTCGTCCCGCCGACGCTGACGTCGCCCAGCACCACCAGGTCGGTGCCGGAGTCGGCCTCCTCGTCGGCGATCGCCATCCCGAGGCGCACGGCCTGCTCGGCCTCTTCCGTGGTGAGGGCGTCCTCGATGTCGATCCGTCCGCTGCCGCGCCGGACCCGGTGCCGTACGACGTCCTCGGGAAGCACTCCCGGATCGCAGTCGAGCCCCGCGTCGACGACCCGCACGGGCACGTCCAGCGCGCGGGCCAGCACCGCGACGGGGCTGGCCCCTTCCAGCACGGACCGCACCAACTCGTGCGCGGTACCCGCGGGCCGCCCGGACACGCCCAGCTCCGCCACCCCGTGATCCGCGGCGAACACGACCACCCGCGGTCGCTCGATCACCTTCACCGGGACGGCCCCCTGTGCGGCCGACAGCCACTCACCCAGCTCATCCAGCCGCCCCAGCGCACCGGGCGGGACGGCCAGCCGCTCCCGGCGTTCCTCGGCATCGCGCCGCATGCCGCTGTCGGGGCGCTCGATCAGATCGGAGAAGTCGTCGAGATTCAGCGAGCTCATTCGCCGAACAGTACCGGCCTTGGGGTGGGGCGCCTGCGGCGGGCTTTTCTCCCCGCCCCGCCCCTTCCCGCAGTGTCGATTTGCGGCTCCGCCGCGTCGGGGGCTCTGCCCCGGACCCCGAGCCTCAATCTCCCCCTACGCCCTGGCGGGCGTGGGGGGACCCCCAGCGGGGCTCATTCTGAGCCCGTCCGGCGTTTGAGGACACGGCCGAAGGCCGTACCGGGGGTCTGGGGGCTTGCCCCCCACGCGGCGGAGCCGCAAATCGACACTGCGGGAAGGGGCGGGGCGGGGAAAGGCCCGCCGCAGCCCCCCGCACGCGTGCTCAGCCGCGCAAGGGCAGGGCCTGGCCCGCGACCACCAGCAGGACGTGCTCGCACTCCGCCGCGAACGCCGCGTTCAGGCGCCCGAGTTCGTCCCGGAAGCGGCGGCCCGACGCCGTCGCCGGCACCACGCCCGCTCCCACCTCGTTGGTGACGGCGACGACGTGGCGGCGGGTGGTGCGCAGGGCCGAGACGAGCGCGGCGGTGCGGGCGTGGAGGGCCTCGCGGGCCGAGGACTCCCAGCGCTCGTCGTCCCACGCGCCGACCGTGTCCATCGCGTCGGTCAGCCACAGCGCCAGGCAGTCGATCAGCAGCGGGGGCCCGGACTCGGCCAGCAGCGGGACGAGGTCGCAGGTCTCGATCGTGCGCCAGGAGCCCGGCCTGCGGTCGCGGTGGGCCGCGACCCGGGCGGCCCAGTCCGGGTCGCCGGCCCGGGTGCCGCTGGTCGCGACGTACACCACGTCGGGGAAGGACTCCAGGCGCCGCTCGGCCTCCAGCGATTTGCCGGACCGCGCCCCGCCGGTGACCAGCGTGCGGCGCGGTACGTCGGGCACCGCGTGGTACTCGCCGACGTACAGCGTCGTTCCGTCCGGCACCGCCCGCGCTCCGGCCGCCGCCAGCCTCCTCGCCAGCTCCGCGCCCGGCGGGACGTCGTGGTCGATGTGGACCGCGACGACATCCGTCGAGGGGCCGATCGCCCCGGTCGCCCGCAGGCGCGCCAGCGCGTCGGGCCGCCCGACGACATCGGCGACGACCATGTCGTACGGGATCGGCTCGCCGTCCGGCATCCCGGCCGGCCCCCCGTGGGGCGGCAGGTACAGCAGCCGTTCGCCGTCCGGTGAGGTCACCTCGTATCCGGTGCCCGGCGAGTCCATCGCGATCGCCCGCACCCGGTGCCCGCTGATCAGCGTCAACTCCTGTCCGTCCGGCACCCGCCCGGCCGTCGGCAGCCCCGCGGGCAGCTCCATCGCGGGCCCGTCGTGCGGATGCGTCAGCAGCACGTGCCGTACGCCGACGAGTGAGTGCCCGGCACGGGCGGCGGACAGCGCGGCCCCGGGGGTGAGGTCCAGCATCAGCGCGTCGTCCACGAGCAGCGCGGTCGCCGCGCGCGCCTGGGCGCCGCGGGCCGCGGCGCACGCGGCGCAGGGGCAGTCGGGGCGGGGGAGCCCACTGGGGGCTCCGGTGCCGAGCAGAGTCAGTTCCACAGGAACGATCCTCCCGCGTCGCCGCTGCCGGTGCGCGCCCGGCTACGCTGCGGGCAGCAAACCGATCAATCGGCGGAACCCGACACCCGGGAGGCGCACATGGCGTGGACGTGGCGGTTCGAGAAGTCCGACGGGACGGAGGTCCAGCCGGCCGTGGAGCCGGAGGAGTTCAGCACGCAGGGAGACGCGGAGACCTGGATCGGTGAGGTCTGGAAGGAGCTTCTGGAGGGCGGGGCGGACCAGGTGTTCCTGTTCGACGACGGCAGTGAGATCTACGGGCCGATGAGCCTCCACGCCGAAGGCGCCTGAGCGGGCCTCTGATCGCGCGTGACGGCCGCGCCCGTGGACGACTCAGCTCCGCGGGCGCGCACCACGCATCGCGTTCGGCTCCTCGCGGGCGGCCGCGCCCCTCGCGCCGCGCCGGTCCTGCGCAGCGCGCCGCAGGCACCGCGCCGGCTCTGCGCGGGCGGCCGCGCCCCACACACCGCCCTAGATCTCCCCGAGCGTGACCTCGACCGTCCGCTCCTCGCCGCCCCGCTCGTACGTCACCTTGATCCTCTGCCCCGGCTTGTCGGACGCGAGCGACTCCGCCAGCGACGTGATCGTGGTGATCTCGTCGTCGCCCAGCCCGGTGATGATGTCGCCGATCTCGATGCCCGCCTTCTCCGCGGCCCCGCCCTTCGCCACCTCGACCACCGCGACGCCCGAGGGCTCGTATTCGTCGTCCAGGACCGTTCGGGCCCTGACGCCCAGCGCGGCCCGGCCGGAGTCGGTGACCCTGCCGTCCTTGATGATCTGGTCGGCGACGGTCCTGACCATCGACGACGGGATGGCGAAGCCGATTCCGGCCGCGGCCTCGCCCAGCTTCGGGTCGGTCGCCCCGAGCGTCGGGATGCCGATGACCTCGCTGTCCAGGTTGACCAGTGCCCCACCGCTGTTGCCGGGGTTGATCGCGGCCGATGTCTGCACCATGTTGGCGATGGTGGCCCCGGGCCGGTCGTCCAGCGGGGGCTCGCTCACGGTCCGGCCGACCGCCGAGACGATGCCCTGGGTGACGCTGCTGGACAGGCCGAACGGGGAGCCCATCGCGAGGACTATGTGCCCGACCTCGACCTTGGACGAGTCACCGAACTCGGCCGCCTTCAGCCCGTTCGGCACCTTGTCCAGTTTGATCACCGCGAGGTCCTGTTCGGGGTACGTGGCGACCAGCACGGCGGCCAGCGGCGCCTTGTCGGTGGCGACGGTGACCTTGAAGTCCTTCTCGCGGCCGACCACGTGGGCGTTGGTGACGATGTGGCCGCGGTTGTCGTAGACGACCCCGGAACCCAGACCCTCGCCCGCCTCGATCTGGACGACCGACGGCAGCACGTTCTTGATCACGTTCTTGTAGGCCTTCTCCAGGTCGCTGTCGATCCTGGCGGCCGGTGCGGTTGTCTCGGCCGTGGGCCCGCTGTTCGCCTGCGTGCCGTCCGAGCAGCCGCCGAGGAGCGCCACCGTGCAGGACCCGGCTATGAGACCGGTGATGAGAGGCGACAGCACCCGGCGCACCCGGCGCTGACGCAGGGAGACGTCCATGACCGGAGTATCCCTTTTGTCGGTGCGGGGTGCACCTTTGTCCGAGCGGGGTGCGCCTGAGATCAGAGGGCACCCTGGTCAGCCGCGTACGCCGCTCGGCCGTCTACCCCGCCCCGATCAGCCGCGTACCCCGCACAGATGAAGCAGCGCCGCGACCGCGCGGTACGGATCCGTGCGCCCCGCCCTGTCCTCCGCGGCCAGCAGCCGCTCCAGCTCGTCCGCGGCCGGCGGCTCCGCCTCGTCCGGCGCGTTGTCCGTGAAGACCCGCACCCCGTACCAGGCGTGCAGCGGCGCGGCGATCCCCGCGAGCGTCGCCGTCAGGGAGGCCAGCCGGTCGGCGCGGACGGGCAGCCCGAGGCGGTTCGTGTACGCGTCCGAGTCGAAGGCCGCCATCGTCGTGGGCCAGTCACCGGCCAGCCCCGGCCGCATGGCGAGCGCGTCCGCGTTCCGTACGAGCAGGGAGAGCAGGCCGCCGGGGGCCAGCATTCGGGCCAGGCCCGCCAGCATCGCGTCCCGGTCCTCGACGTACATCAGCACGCCGTGGCACAGCACCACGTCGAACGCGCCGGGCAGGAAGTGCACCCCGGTGTCCCGGCCGTCGCCCTCGATCATCCGGAACCGCTCCCGGATGCCCGCCGGCTCGGTCGCCAGGGTCTCGCGGGCCACCGCGAGCATCCCGGGGTCGGACTCCAGACCCGTCACCGAGTGCCCGGCGCGCGCCAGGCGCAGTGCCTGGGTGCCCTGACCCATGCCCACGTCCAGCACGCGCAGCCGCTGCCCCACGGGGAAGCGGGCGGCTATCTGCTCGTCGAGCTGGCGTGCGACAAGCTCCTGCCGGACGGTGTTGCGCAGTCCGCCCAGGCCCTTCAGCCAGGCCGACGCACCCCCACCGAAACCGACAACGTCCGTGCTCAGGGCCGCTCTCCGCGCTTGACCTGCGGCTTCGGCAGGCGCAGTCGGCGCATCTGGAGCGTACGCATCAGGCCGTACGCCACCGCGCCGCGCTTCGGCTCGTTCGGGAAGCGCTCGTTCAGCTGCTTCTTCAGGCGGATCCAGATGCCGACCGAGTCGACCACGATCATCGCGATGACACCGGCCCACAGCAGCAGTGCGATGTTCTGCACCTGCGGCATGCGGATCATGGACAGCACCAGGATGATGACCGCGAGCGGCAGGAAGAACTCCGCGATGCAGAAGCGGGAGTCGACGAAGTCGCGGACGAAGCGGCGCACCGGACCCTTGTCGCGGGCGGGCAGGTAGCGCTCGTCACCACTGTTCAGCGCCTCGCGCTGCTTGGCCAGGTCCGCGCGGCGGGCCTCGCGCTGCCGGCGCATGGCCTCCTTGCGGTCGGCCGGTGCCGACTGGGCACGGCGACGCTGGGTCTGGGCCTCACTCCGCTTCGGGGTCGGGCGGCCCTTGGGGGCCTCGGGGTCGCGGGGCTGCTTGGAGAGGTCCGCCGTCACCTTGTCGGTGGGGGCCTTCTCTTCCTTGGAACGGCTACGGAACACAAAACCCAAGGGTACGGGGTGGCGGGATCAGACCCCAGTCCCCGGGGGAACGATCCGGCAACGGCGGGCGTCACTAGAGGGCAGAACACGCGTTGCGCCCGGTTTCCCCGACGGCCATCTACTCCCTGGGCCGGATCGGAGCCGCCAGCAGGTCGTTCTTGGGGAGGAGCCCATCCGCGCCCGAACGGTGCGGTAATAGATGCAGGGCCCGTACTGTGGGTTCTGGAGTAGCCGGAGCAGAGTCCGTCAGAAGGGGGCGCGCGAAGCCCATGAGCGGTGTCATGAAGCGTATGGGGATGATCTTCCGCGCGAAGGCAAACAAGGCCCTTGACCGGGCCGAGGATCCGCGCGAGACCCTTGATTACTCGTACCAGAAGCAGCTGGAGCTGCTCCAGAAGGTGCGCCGGGGCGTGGCCGACGTGGCGACCTCCCGCAAGCGCCTGGAGCTGCAGCTGAACCAGCTCCAGGGGCAGTCCTCCAAGCTGGAGGACCAGGGCCGCAAGGCGCTGGCGCTCGGCCGTGAGGACCTGGCGCGCGAGGCGCTGTCCCGCCGCGCCGCGCTCCAGCAGCAGGTCACCGACCTGGAGACGCAGCATCAGACGCTCCAGGGCGAGGAGGAGAAGCTCACGCTCGCCGCCCAGCGGCTGCAGGCCAAGGTCGACGCCTTCCGTACGAAGAAGGAGACCATCAAGGCCACGTACACGGCGGCCCAGGCGCAGACCCGCATCGGCGAGGCGTTCTCCGGCATCTCCGAGGAGATGGGCGACGTCGGCCTGGCGATCCAGCGGGCCGAGGACAAGACCGCGCAGCTCCAGGCCAGGGCGGGCGCGATCGACGAACTGCTCGCCTCCGGCGCGCTGGACGACCCGACCGGCATGGCGAAGGACGACATCGCCGCCGAGCTGGACCGGATCTCCGGCGGTACGGACGTGGAGCTGGAACTGCAGCGCATGAAGGCCGAGCTGGCCGGGGGCGCGCCGTCGCAGCAGGCCATCGAGGGCGGCAACGGCTCCGTGCAGGACCAGGCGCAGGGGCAGGGCCACAAGTTCGACAAGCAGTAGGGACGGCGCGTCATGATCGTACGGATCATGGGGGAGGGCCAGTGGAGGGTGGCGGACAGCCACTTCCCCGAGCTCAACAAGCACGACGACGAACTGCTCGCCGAGATGGAATCGGGCGACGAGGACGGCTTCCGCCGCACCCTCGGCGCCCTGCTCGAGGCGGTGCGCCGCCTCGGGGAGCCGCTGCCGGACGATTCCCTGGAGCCGTCGGAGCTGATCCTGCCCTCCCCGGACGCGACGCTCGACCAGGTCCGCGACATGCTCCGCGACGACGGGCTGATCCCGGGCTGAGCCGGACCGTCCGGCCCGGGGGCGGGGGTGACCGGGGCGGGACGCCGTACCGTTGCTTGACGTGACCGCACCCCTGACCGGACTCACCGGCATCGCGCGCACCCGCGCCTGGCTGCGCGAGCACCCCCTCGCGTGCGACGGCGCCCTCGCCGTCGGCGTGCTCGTGTGCATGGTCGTCGCCTCGTTCGCCGATCCGCACGGGCCGCACGGGCCGACCTTCGGCAGCCGTACGCCCGAAGTCCGCAGCGTGATGCTGATGGTGCTCGCGGCCGGCACGCTCGTGTTCCGGCGGCGGGCGCCGATGGCCGTCCTGGGCGTCACCGGAGGGCTCGCCTTCGTCGAGCTCGTCGTGAGCGACCAGCGCGCGCCCGTCGCGATGGCCGCGGTGATCGCGCTCTACACCGTCGCGTCCCGGACCGACCGGCCCACCACCTGGCGGGTCGGCCTGCTGACCATGACGGTGCTGACGGCGTCCGCGATGCTGTCCGGTTCGGCGCCCTGGTACAGCCAGGAGAACCTCGGGGTGTTCGCGTGGACCGGAATGGCGGCCGCCGCGGGCGACGCCGTACGCAGCCGGCGCGCGTTCGTCGACGCCATACGGGAGCGCGCCGAGCGGGCCGAGCGCAGTCGGGACGAGGAGGCCAAGCGCCGGGTCGCCGAGGAGCGGCTGCGTATCGCACGGGATCTGCACGACGTCGTCGCCCACCACATCGCGCTGGTCAACGTGCAGGCCGGGGTCGCCGCCCACGTCATGGACAAGCGTCCCGACCAGGCCAAGGAGGCGCTCGCGCACGTACGCGAGGCCAGCCGCTCCGCGCTGAACGAGCTGCGCGCCACCGTCGGGCTGCTGCGCCAGTCCGGGGACCCGGAGGCCCCCACCGAACCGGCTCCCGGCCTCGCCGTCCTCGACGAGCTACTGGGCACTTTCCGCAACGCCGGGCTGCCGGTCGAGCTGGCCCGTACCGACCACGGCACGGCACTGCCCGCCGCCGTCGACCTCGCCGCGTACCGGATCATCCAGGAGGCCCTGACCAATGTGCAGAAGCACGCCGGCGCGGACGCCAAGGCCGAGGTGAGCGTCGTACGGGTGGGCCGCACCGTGGAGGTCACCGTGCTCGACAACGGCGCACCCGAACCCGCCCCCGCCCCGGACGAGGACCGCGGGCACGGCGGGCACGGCCTGATCGGCATGCGTGAACGCGTCACCGCGCTCCGCGGCACGCTCACCGCCGGACCCCGCTACGGCGGAGGCTTCCGCGTCCAGGCGATACTGCCGGTCAACAGCCATGCCGAGGGGGACGCATGACCATCAGGGTGCTGCTCGCCGACGACCAGGCGCTGCTGCGCAGTGCGTTCAAGGTGCTCGTGGACTCCGAGCCCGACATGGAGGTCGTGGGGGAGGCGGCGGACGGCGCGGAGGCGGTGGCCCTGGCCCGCTCGGAGCGTGCCGACGTGGTGCTCATGGACATCCGGATGCCCGGTACGGACGGACTCGCCGCCACCCGCATGATCAGCGCCGACCCCGCGCTCACGGCGGTCCGGGTGGTGATGCTGACGACCTTCGAGGTGGACGAGTACGTCGTCCAGTCGTTGCGCGCCGGGGCCTCGGGCTTCCTCGGCAAGGGCGCGGAACCGGACGAACTGCTCAACGCCATCCGTATCGCCGCGGCGGGTGAGGCGCTGCTGTCACCGGCGGCGACCAAGGGGCTCATCGCGAAGTTCCTCGCGCAGGGCGGGAGTTCGGACGGCGACGGTCAGGAGGCGGGGGCGTACTCGGAGCGGCTCGCTGCCCTCACCGGCCGCGAACGCGAGGTGCTCGTCCTCGTCGCGGGCGGCCTCTCCAACGACGGGATCGCCGAGCGGCTGGAGGTCAGCCCGCTCACCGTGAAGACCCATGTGAACCGGGCGATGGCCAAACTGGGCGCCCGGGACCGGGCGCAATTGGTGGTTATCGCGTACGAATCGGGCCTGGTACGTCCAAGGGTGGAGTGAGGAGCAGGCCCGTCGTACTCCAGCCGGAGTATGCGCGGGATAAGGATCTGGACCTGGGACCGAGGGATCCGCCCCCTCGAATGGCTGAGGGTATAAGCGGGTGGCCGACTCTGCCGCTGCCCGCCTGCCGCGTACGCCACAGAAGAGAGACCCCATGTCCTGGCTGTCAAGATTCAGCCTCGCGCAACGGGCCCTGATAGGGCTGATGTCGATCGTGGCGATCGTCTTCGGAGCGATCGCCATCCCGCAGCTCAAGCAGCAGCTGCTGCCCTCCATCGAACTGCCGATGGTGTCGGTGCTGGCCCCCTACCAGGGCGCGTCCCCCGATGTGGTCGAGAAGCAGGTCGTCGAACCGCTCGAGAACACCATCAAGGCCGTCGACGGCATCACCGGCATCACCTCCACGGCGAGCGAGGGCAACGCCGTGATCATGGCCACGTTCGACTACGGGGACGAGAGCACCAAGCAGCTCGTCGCCGATGTCCAGCAGGCCGTCAACCGAGCCCGCGTCCAGCTCCCCGACGACGTGGACCCGCAGGTCGTCGCCGGTTCGACGGACGACATCCCGACCGTCGTCCTCGCCGTCACCTCCGACAAGGACCAGCAGGCACTCGCCGACCAGCTGGAGCGGACCGTCGTCCCGGCCCTCGAGGACATCGAGGGCGTCGGCCAGGTCAGCATCGACGGCGTCCAGGACCTCCAGGTCTCCGTCACCCCCGACGACAGGAAGCTCGCCGCGGCAGGACTGAACGCCATGGCGCTCTCGGAGGCGCTCAAGGCGGGCGGCGCCACCATCCCGGCAGGCTCCTTCTCCGAGGCGGGCAGCAGCCGCACCGTCCAGGTCGGCGGCGGCTTCACCTCGCTGAAGCAGATCGAGGACCTCCGCATCGCCCCGCAGCCGGGGACGGGACAGCGGGCGGACAAGGTCGGCAAGCCCGTCCGCCTCGGCTCGGTCGCCACGGTGAAGCAGGAGGAGTCGCAGCGCGTCTCCATCACCCGGACGAACGGCAGGCCCAGCCTCGCCGTCATGGCCACCATGGACAACGACGGCAGCGCCGTCGCCATCTCCGACGCGGTCAAGGACAAGCTGCCCGAGCTCCGGGCGGACCTCGGCTCCGGAGCCGACCTCACCGTCGTCTCCGACCAGGGCCCGGCCGTCTCCAAGTCCATCTCCGGCCTGACCATGGAAGGCGCGCTCGGCCTGGTCTTCGCGGTCCTCGTGATCCTGGTCTTCCTCGCCTCGATCCGCTCGACGCTCGTCACGGCGGTCTCGATCCCGCTGTCCGTCGTCCTCGCGCTGATCGTGCTGTGGACGCGGGACCTGTCGCTCAACATGCTGACGCTCGGCGCGCTGACCATCGCCATCGGCCGGGTCGTCGACGACTCGATCGTGGTCCTGGAGAACATCAAGCGGCACCTCGGCTACGGCGAGGAGCGCCAGTCGGCGATCCTCACGGCGGTACGCGAGGTCGCGGGCGCCGTCACCTCCTCGACGCTGACGACCGTCGCCGTCTTCCTGCCGATCGGCCTGGTCGGCGGCATGGTGGGCGAGCTGTTCGGCTCGTTCTCGCTGACGGTCACCGCGGCGCTGCTCGCCTCGCTGCTCGTGTCCCTCACGGTCGTTCCCGTCCTGTCGTACTGGTTCCTGCGCGCGCCGAAGGCCCTGCGGGACATCGACCCCGACGAGGCGCGCCGCAAGGCGGAGGAGAAGGAGGCGCGCAGCCGGCTGCAGCGGATGTACGTCCCCGTGCTGCGGTTCGCGACCCGTCGCCGTCTCACCAGCGTCGCGCTCGCGATCGTGGTCCTGGTCGGCACCTTCGGCATGGCCCCGCTCCTGAAGACGAACTTCTTCGACCAGGGCGAGCAGGAGGTCATGTCGATCAAGCAGGAGCTGAAGCCCGGCACCAGCCTGGAGTCGGCCGACGCCTCCGCGAAGAAGATCGAGAAGGTCCTCGACGGGATCGACGAGATCAAGGACTACCAGGTCACGGTCGGTTCGTCGGGCTTCATGGCGGCCTTCGGCGGCGGCACCGGCGCCAACCAGGCCTCGTACCAGCTGACCCTGAAGGACTCGGCGTCGTACGAGAAGACCCGCGACCGCATCGACGAGGAGCTGGGCAAGCTCGACGGCATCGGCGACACGACGATCGCGGCGGGCGACGGCTTCGCCAGCCAGGACCTGAGCGTGGTCGTGAAGGCCTCCGACCCGGAAACGCTGCGGAAGGCCGCGGACCAGGTACGGGACGAGGTCGCGAAGCTCGACGACGTCACCGACGTACAGAGCGACCTGTCGCAGTCCGTGCCGCGGATCTCCGTCAAGGGCACCGCGAAGGCGGCCGAGGCGGGCTTCAACGACACCACGCTGGGTCTCGCCGTCGCCCAGGCGGTGCGCGGCACTCCGGCCACCAAGGGGATCCTCGGTGACACCGAGCGCGATGTCGTCATCACGTCGGCCAAGCCGGCGAAGACGATGGACGAGCTGAAGAAGCTGCCGCTCGGACCGGTCAGGCTCGGTGACATCGCCGAGGTCAAGCTGGTCCCCGGCCCGGTCTCGATGACCCGGATCGACGGTTCGCGCGCCGCGACGATCTCGGCGAAGCCGACCGGTGACAACACCGGCGCGGTGAGCGCCGCGCTCCAGACGAAGATCAACGCGCTGGACCTGCCGGAGGGTGCGACCGCGTCCATCGGCGGCGTCTCGCAGGACCAGGACGAGGCCTTCGCCTCGCTGGGCCTGGCCATGCTGGCGGCGATCGCGATCGTCTTCATGCTGCTGGTGGCGACGTTCCGCTCGCTCGTGCAGCCCCTGATCCTGCTCGTCTCCATCCCGTTCGCGGCGACGGGTGCGATCGGTCTGCTGGTGGCCACCGGCACGCCGATGGGTGTCCCGGCGATGATCGGCATGCTGATGCTCATCGGCATCGTGGTGACGAACGCGATCGTGCTGATCGACCTCATCAACCAGTACCGGTCCCAGGGCCTGGGCGTCGTCGAGGCGGTCATCGAGGGCGGCCGTCACCGGCTCCGCCCGATCCTGATGACGGCCCTCGCGACGATCTTCGCGCTGCTGCCGATGGCGCTGGGCATCACGGGCGAGGGCGGCTTCATCGCCCAGCCGCTCGCGGTGGTCGTGATCGGCGGCCTGGTGACGTCCACGCTGCTGACGCTGCTGCTGGTGCCGACGCTGTACGCGATGATCGAGCTCCGCAAGGAGCGGCGCCGGGCGAAGCGCGAGGCGAAGCGGGCGCGCAAGTCCGGGGACGGGGCGGCGGCCCCGTCGGCCCCGTCGGCCACGGAGCCGTCGGACGACGCGGATCCGCAGCGGGTCAACGCGTAACGCCTCCGGCGAGCTCGACCAACCACCCGGCGCGGGCCCTCCCGCGCCGGGTGGTTCCCGTTGGGGGCGGCCCCGGCCACCCGGGCCGGGTGGGGGTGGTTGACCCGTGAAGGGTCGGCTGCCGTTGGCGGGTGGCGGGTGGCGGGTGGCGGGTGGCGGGTGGCGGGTGGCGCGTGGCGGGTGGCGGGTGGCGCGTCGGGCCGGTGGGGTGGCGGGTGGCGCGTCGGGCCGGTGGGTCCGGCGTGCCGTCGGTCGGCCATGTCGCCAGGACCGGGGGCGCCGACAGGCGGTCGTGGTCGGGCCCGTGCCGGGACGGTGGCCGTTGGGGCCGCTCCGGGGGCGTGTTCTGGACTGTCGGTCCTCACCGCGCTTCGCGCGAGTTGCGGGCGCCTTTACGTCCAGAACACGCCCCCTGCGCGTCCCCCTTCGTGGCGGCTGACGACCCACCTGTTTGTGGGCATCTGTTCCGCTGGGGCGGGACGGGTGGGCACAAACCCACCCACCCGGCCGCACCCGAAAAGCGGTGCCCCCGGCGGCGGGGCACCAAGGGCCCAGGCTGCGCCCGAAAGGCGGTGCCCACGGCGGGAGCGGCGCACCGCGGGGCGCAAACGGCCCGCGCCGTGCCCGAAAAGCCGTGCCCCCGGCCGCGCGGCGGTACCGCGTGCCGGGGGCACCAGGGGGCAGCGGCCCCGTTACGGAAGCGCCAGCATCCGCTCCAGGGCGAGCTTGGCGAAGCTCTCCGTCTCGCGGTCGACCTGGATCCGGTTGACGAGGTTGCCTTCCGCGAGGGACTCCAGCGCCCACACCAGGTGCGGCAGGTCGATGCGGTTCATGGTCGAGCAGAAGCAGACCGTCTTGTCGAGGAAGACGACCTCCTTGCCCTCGGGGGCGAAACGGTTCGCCAGCCGCCGGACCAGGTTCAGCTCCGTACCGATGGCCCACTTGGAACCGGCCGGGGCCGCCTCCAGGGTCTTGATGATGTACTCCGTCGAGCCCACGTAGTCGGCCGCGGCGATGACCTCGTGCTTGCACTCGGGGTGCACGAGGACGTTCACGCCCGGGACGCGCTCACGGACGTCGTTCACGGAGTCCAGCGAGAACCGGCCGTGGACCGAGCAGTGGCCGCGCCACAGGATCATCTTCGCGCCGCGCAGCTCCTCGGCGGTGAGCCCGCCGTTCGGCTTGTGCGGGTTGTAGACGACGCAGTCCTCCAGCGTCATTCCCATGTCGCGGACCGCCGTGTTCCGGCCGAGGTGCTGGTCCGGCAGGAAGAGGACCTTCTCGCCCTGCTCGAAGGCCCAGTCCAGCGCCCGCTTCGCGTTGGACGACGTGCAGATCGTGCCGCCGTGCTTGCCGGTGAAGGCCTTGATGTCGGCGGAGGAGTTCATGTACGAGACCGGGACGGTCACGTCCGCGACGCCCGCCTCGGTGAGGACGTCCCAGCACTCCGCGACCTGCTCGGCCGTGGCCATGTCGGCCATCGAGCAGCCGGCCGCGAGGTCGGGGAGGACGACCTTCTGGTCGTCGGTGGTCAGGATGTCCGCCGACTCGGCCATGAAGTGCACACCGCAGAAGACGATGTACTCGGCCTCGGGGCGCGCCGCCGCGTCGCGCGCGAGCTTGAAGGAGTCGCCGGTGACGTCCGCGAACTGGATGACCTCGTCGCGCTGGTAGTGGTGACCGAGCACGAAGACCTTGTCCCCGAGCTTCTCCTTGGCCGCGCGGGCGCGCTCCACCAGGTCCGGGTCGGACGGGGAGGGAAGGTCTCCGGGGCACTCCACGCCGCGCTCGCTCTTCGGGTCGGCCTCGCGGCCGAGCAGCAGCAGAGCGAGGGGCGTCGGCTGGACATCCAGGGGCTGGGCGGTGGTCACGTCACGCACCCTTTCTTCTCATCGGTGAGCGCGGCGAAGTCGCTCCAGTGGAGCCGGTGCTTGCGCCGAGGAGCCTTTTCGTCTAGTTGACGTTATCTATCATAACCGGTTCATGTCACTTTGACGATGTCCATTGCGTCGATGTGACGCAATTCCCGGCGCCATGCCGGACCTTGCCGGATCGCCGCTGTCCACAGGCCGTGTCCCATCGCGAGGACGTGTGCGAGCATGAAGAGGAAAGACTAGGGCTCGCCCGGAATGAATCCCGGGCCCCGCCGGTTGCAACCGTCGGCAAGCAGTCTCCGTACAACCCGGGAGAGAAGCAGATGTCCGTATCGGACGAGACCACCACCGTGAGCGACGGCATCCTCCTGTCCGACGCCGCCGCGGCCAAGGTCAAGGCCCTGCTGGACCAGGAAGGCCGGGACGACCTGGCGCTGCGCGTCGCGGTTCAGCCCGGCGGCTGCTCCGGCCTGCGGTACCAGCTCTTCTTCGACGAGCGCTCGCTCGACGGCGATGTCGTCAAGGACTTCGACGGTGTGAAGGTCGTCACCGACCGCATGAGCGCCCCGTACCTGGGCGGCGCCTCGATCGACTTCGTCGACACCATCGAGAAGCAGGGCTTCACGATCGACAACCCGAACGCGACGGGGTCCTGCGCCTGCGGCGACTCCTTCAGCTGAGCCGTCGGCCTGTACGCCGGAGGGCGGCGACCCCTCTCGGGTCGCCGCCCTCCGGCGTACGGTGTCAGTTCCGCGACGTCACGCGCGGGGCACGTTCTCGCCGCTCGCCGCGTCGACGACCTTCCGCTCGCCCAGCGGCCGCTCCAGCGTCACCTTCTCGGTCAGCTCCTTGGCGATCATGATGCAGACCCGCTCCGGGTCGGGCCTCGACTCGATGATCTTCACCTTGACCTCGGTGCCGCTCTCGTCCGCCCGCGCCGAGTAGTCGCTGCACACCCCGCCCCAGAAGCGCAGGCTCAGCGTCCGTCCGTCGGCGGAGACGGCGTACGACTCGACTCCCCGCGTGGAGGTCTCCGGCAGCGTCGTGGGATCGGGTGACGGGAGCTTCGTCTCCGCGGGAGGCGCGGGCTTCAGATGCTCCGGGGCCACGGCGGGGTGAGTGACCGTGTGCCGCTGGGCGCCGTCCTGCGGGGCCACCTCGAACAGCCAGGACGGTACGAGCGCGGACTTGCCGCCGTCCACGGCGTGCATCGCGAGCCCGAAGACCGCCTTGCTGATGGTCCGGGTCTCGGGGGTGCCCTTCTTCGGCTCGCAGGGAGCGGACTCCGCCGGCACCGGGGTCGCGCAGCCGCCGATGTCCGCGCGGTGGGTCTTGTTGAGCCCCTTCAGGGCCTCCTCGGCGCTGATCACCGGATACTCGGTGCTCTTCACCGGCGCCTTCAGCTTGCCGCTGCCGCCGACGACCTGGCCGTCGCTGCCGACCTGGATGCCGGTCGACCAGCCGTACGTCGGCAGCCCGCCGATCACCGGGTCGGCGTTCACCACCCGTACCGCACCCATCAGCTGGCTCGCGTCCCGCGCGGCATCGCTCTGGCCCACCGCCGCCAGCACGGGCGCGGCGGCCTTCATCGCCGCCTGCTCGCTGGCCGCGGAGCCGGGGGCGGGGGCGTTCGGGGTGGCGGCCACCGGGCAGGGCTTGCCCTTGAGGCAGTTGTCGCTGCCGGGCACGGCGGAGTACCGGCGATACGTCCAGGTCCCCGGCGCCTGCCGGTCGACCTGGAGCAGCGGACCGCCGCCGTCCTTCTCCGCGCCGATCTTCCATACGGTGCCGTGCGCGCGGGGCGTGCCCGCGAGCCCGAGCGCCGTGGCCAGCCGGGTCACCTCCGCCGCGCCGACCGTCCCGCTCGGCCTGTGGACCGCCGCCGAGCCGGGGCCGTCCGGCAGTTCGCCCGCCGCCCGGTAGACGACTCCGTTCGGGTCGGGCTCACCAGGGCCGATACCCGGCGCGATACCGGGCGCGACACCCGGCGCGGCGCGGCTGTCGAGGGCGAGCGGGGGCAGCGGCTTCGCGTCCGTGCTGCCGTCGGGTGCGCTGGTGGCGACGTACGCGCCACCGCCCCCGGCGATCAGCACCGCGGCGGCCACCGAAGCGACGGCCCATGGGGACCGCCGCGGTCGCGGGCCGTCGGTGCTCGTGGGGGGCCGCTCCGTACTGTTCACCGCATTGCTCCTTCGGGACCCGTGACGTGGGACACCCATGTGACGGAGCGGAGGAGCGCGCGGTTCCCGTTGCGGCGTTTCTCAGCCGCCGTACACCGGCATCGCGTCGACCAGCCGGGCGGACGCCGGGGAGATCACCACCCCGTGGATCAGTGACGGCGGCACCGGCGCGGAGGAGGGCGCCGGTGGTACGGCCCAGTGCGGCACCATCCGTGCGCTGTCACCGCGCAGCTCGGCCAGGCTGGTCTCGGAGTCCCGCCGCTCGCGCGGGGCGATGTGGTTGGGCATAGGGGCACCGTACGCACGGGGCTGCTGCGAAAAAAGACCTACTATCGGGTAGTTTCCCCACTTCGGCGGGGCTCTCCGGACCCGGTAGCGTTAACTGTCAACGCCGTCTCCCTCCCAGGAGCACCTCGCCGTGCGAATCGCAGTCACCGGCTCCATCGCCACCGACCACCTCATGACCTTCCCCGGCCGCTTCGCCGACCAGCTGGTCGCGGACCAGCTGCACACGGTCTCGCTCTCCTTCCTGGTCGACAACCTCGATGTGCGCAGGGGAGGGGTCGCCGCCAACATCTGCTTCGGAATGGGCCAGCTCGGCACCCGCCCGATCCTGGTCGGGGCAGCGGGCTCCGACTTCGACGAGTACCGCGCCTGGCTGGACCGGCATGGGGCCGACACCGCGTCCGTGCGGATCTCGGAGGTCCTGCACACGGCGCGCTTCGTCTGCACGACGGACGCGGACCACAACCAGATCGGCTCCTTCTACACGGGCGCGATGAGCGAGGCCCGGCTGATCGAGCTCAAGTCGGTCGCGGACCGCGTCGGCGGGCTGGACCTGGTGCTGATCGGGGCGGACGACCCGGAGGCGATGCTGCGCCACACGGAGGAGTGCAGGACGCGGAAGATCCCGTTCGCCGCCGACTTCTCGCAGCAGATCGCGCGGATGGACGGGGATGAGATCCGTACGCTGATGGAGGGCGCGACGTACCTCTTCTCCAACGAGTACGAGAAGGGCCTCATCGAGTCCAAGACCGGCTGGAGCGACGAGGAGATCCTGGGCCGCGTCGGCCACCGGGTGACCACGCTCGGCTCGCGCGGCGTGCGCATCGAGCGGGCCGGCGAGCCGGCCATCGAGGTCGGCTGCCCGGAGGAGGACGCCAAGGTCGACCCGACGGGTGTCGGCGACGCGTTCCGGGCGGGCTTCCTGTCGGGGCTGTCGTGGGGTGTGGGCCTGGAGCGGGCCGCGCAGGTCGGGTGCATGCTGGCGACGCTGGTGATCGAGACCCTCGGCACCCAGGAGTACACGCTGCGGCGCGCCCACTTCATGGACCGCTTCACGAAGGCGTACGGCGACGACGCCGCCTCCGAGGTCCGTACCTACCTGTCCTGACGGGTTCCTCTGGAGCCCCGCCGGCGATTGAGGCGCGGGGCTCCGGGGGCGGAGCCCCAGTTGTCGGGAAGGGGGGCCGGGCCGGGGGCTGTGTCCGATATGCGGCTCCGCCGCGTCGGCCCGCCGCAGGCGCCCCCTCCCGTACCGCTCAGCCCGTGCGGCGCACCACGTACGCCGAGCCCCGCGGCGCCGGACGCTCCCCCACGTACTCCTGGCCGCGCATCTCGCACCACGCCGGGATGTCGAGGCGCGCCGCCTCGTCGTCGGCGAGGACCGTCACGGTCCCGCCGACGGGGACGTTGCCGATGACCTTGGCCAGCTCGATGACGGGGATCGGGCAGCGCTTGCCGAGGGCGTCCACCACGAGGGAGGGCGCCTCGGCGGACGGCTCCGCCGAATCCGGTGCCCCCAGCCGGCGGCGGACCCCGGCGACGACCCCGGGCAGCACGTCGAGGAAGCGGTCGACGTCCTCCTCCGCCGTGCCCACCGGCAGGGACACCCGTACGTTCCCCCCGCTCAGTACGCCCATCGCCCGCAGGACATGGCTCGGGGTCAGCGTGGAGCTCGTACAGGAGGAACCCGAGGAGACGGAGAACCCCGCCCGGTCCAGCTCGTGCAGCACCGTCTCTCCGTCGACATAGAGACAGGAGAAGGTGACGAGGTGGGGGAGCCGGCGCACCGGATCGCCGACCACCTCGACGTCCGGGATCAGCTCGGGGACCCGGACGCGGATCCGGTCGACCAGGGCCCGCAGGCGTCCGGCCTCCGCCTCCGCCCCGTCCCGTACCGCACGCAGTGAGGCCGCGGCCGCCACGATCGCCGGGATGTTCTCGAAACCGGCCGCCCGCCCCGACTCCCGTTCGTCCGCCGGGCCTTGAGGGGCGAACCGGACACCCTTGCGCACCACCAGCAGCCCGACGCCCGCCGGACCGCCCCATTTGTGCGCACTCGCGGTCAGTAGCGACCAGGCCCCGTCGACCCGCCCCCACGGCAGGGACTGCGCCGCGTCGACGAGCAGGGGTACGCCCGCCGCCCGGCAGGCCTCGGCGACCTCCGCGACCGGCTGCTGCGTACCCACCTCGTGGTTCGCGGACTGGAGGCAGGCCAGTGCCGTGTCCTCCCGCAGCGCGGCGTCGAAGGCATCCGGCGTCACCGCGCCCGCGCGGCCGACCGGGACCTCGGTGACCGGCAGTCCCTCAGCCGCGTGCAGGACCGCGGAGTGCTCCACCGCGGATACGACCAGATGCCGACCGACACGCCGACGGCCCGCCATCGCCCCCGCGATCCCCGAATGAATCGCGCGGGTACCCGAAGAGGTGAAAACCAGCTCGTCCGGGCGGCACCCCACGGCCTCCGCGGCCGCCTCGCGGGCCGCGTCCAGCAGCAGCCGCGCCCGCCGCCCTTCCCGGTAGAGCCGGGCGGGGTCCGCCCACCCCTCGTCGAGAGAGGCCTGCAGGGCCTGCCGGGCGACGGGGTGCAGCGGAGCCGAGGAAGCGGCGTCGAAGTAAGGCACACATCCACGCTAACTCGCCCCCGGAGGCGCACGTCGAAGAGGGCGTCAGAAGGCTCTCGGAAGCCAGGAGTCCGGGCCCCGGAACTGCGCAGTCCACCCCTTCGGGTCGTCGGACGGCGCGTTGGGCACCCTCCCCGCGCGACCCCAAATTGCGTCCAGTAGGGTTTGGTCCGCATAAACATCCAAACCCCTGCCCGCGTCAGGGCCGGCGACCGACCAGCGAGACGGCCGCAGCCGGCCGCGCGGGCGAGACTCTCGGGAAGGCGCTACGTGAGTCCCAACGGCTCCGACCGCTCGTCGCGGCGCCCGATGCGGCGGAAGCTGCCGCAGGTGCTGACTGCGGGCCTGATCCTGGCGACCGCTACCGGTTGCACATACAAGGACTTCCCCCGCCTTGGAATGCCCACTCCCGTGACGGAGGAGGCTCCGCTCATCCTGCAGCTCTGGCAGGGATCGTGGGCGGCCGCACTCGTCACGGGTGTACTGGTATGGGGTCTGATCCTGTGGAGCATCATCTTCCACCGGCGCAGCCGCACCAAGATCGAGGTTCCCCCGCAGACCCGGTACAACATGCCCATCGAGGCCCTGTACACGGTGACCCCGCTCATCATCGTTTCGGTGCTCTTCTACTTCACCGCACGTGATGAGTCGAAGCTGCTCTCCCTCTCCCCCAAGCCGGCCCACACCGTGAACGTGGTCGGCTACCAGTGGAGCTGGGGCTTCAACTACGTCGAGAACGTGGACGGCAATGCCGGCACGGGCGACGCCAAGGCCGACAAGAACCTGAAGGCCATTCCGGACAAGTACTCCAAGAACTTCCCCGCGGGTGCGGAAGGCGTCTACGACGCCGGCATCCCCGGTGACCGGAACCCGCAGACCGGCAACCCCGGTCCGACCCTGTGGCTGCCGAAGGGGGAGAAGGTTCGCTTCATCCTGTCCTCCCGTGACGTCATCCACTCCTTCTGGGTGGTCCCCTTCCTGTTCAAGCAGGACGTCATCCCGGGCCACACCAACGTCTTCGAGGTGACGCCGAACCAGGAGGGCACGTTCCTCGGCAAGTGCGCCGAGCTCTGCGGTGTCGACCACTCCCGGATGCTCTTCAACGTCAAGGTCGTCTCCCCGGAGCGCTACCAGCAGCACCTGAAGGAGCTGGCCGAAAAGGGGCAGACCGGATTCATTCCGTCGGGCATTGAGCAGACGGACCCGGCCCGGAACGCGGAGAAGAACCAACTGTGAGCATCCTCAACGAACCTCAGGGTGCCGCCAAGACCGACGACTCGTACGAGAACGAGATCCCGGTCCGGCGCAGGCAGCCCGGCAATGTGGTGGTGAAGTGGCTGACCACCACCGACCACAAGACCATCGGTACGCTGTACCTGGTCACGTCGTTCGTCTTCTTCTGCATCGGCGGAGTCATGGCGCTCTTCATGCGCGCCGAGCTGGCCCGTCCGGGTATGCAGATCATGTCGAACGAGCAGTTCAACCAGGCGTTCACGATGCACGGCACGATCATGCTGCTGATGTTCGCGACGCCGCTGTTCGCCGGATTCGCGAACTGGATCATGCCGCTGCAGATCGGCGCGCCCGACGTGGCGTTCCCGCGGCTGAACATGTTCGCGTACTGGCTGTACCTCTTCGGCTCGATCATCGCGGTGGCCGGCTTCCTCACCCCGCAGGGTGCGGCCGACTTCGGCTGGTTCGCCTACTCCCCGCTCTCGGACGCCGTCCGTTCGCCGGGTGTCGGCGCCGACATGTGGATCATGGGTCTGGCCTTCTCCGGCTTCGGCACGATCCTCGGTTCGGTCAACTTCATCACCACGATCATCTGCATGCGCGCTCCGGGCATGACGATGTTCCGTATGCCGATCTTCGTCTGGAACGTGCTGCTGACCGGTGTGCTGGTCCTGCTCGCCTTCCCGGTGCTGGCCGCGGCCCTGTTCGCCCTGGAGGCGGACCGTAAGTTCGGCGCCCACATCTTCGACGCGGCCAACGGCGGCGCGCTGCTGTGGCAACACCTCTTCTGGTTCTTCGGCCACCCAGAGGTGTACATCATCGCCCTGCCGTTCTTCGGCATCGTCTCGGAGATCATCCCGGTCTTCAGCCGCAAGCCGATGTTCGGTTACATCGGTCTGGTGGCCGCGACCATCGGTATCGCCGGTCTGTCCGTGACCGTGTGGGCCCACCACATGTACGTCACCGGCGGCGTGTTGTTGCCGTTCTTCTCCTTCATGACCTTCCTGATCGCGGTACCGACCGGTGTGAAGTTCTTCAACTGGATCGGCACCATGTGGAAGGGCTCGCTGTCCTTCGAGACCCCGATGCTCTGGACGATCGGCTTCCTGATCACCTTCACCTTCGGTGGTCTGACCGGTGTCATCCTGGCCTCGCCCCCGATGGACTTCCACGTCTCCGACTCGTACTTCGTCGTCGCGCACTTCCACTACGTCGTCTTCGGCACCGTGGTCTTCGCGATGTTCGCCGGATTCCACTTCTGGTGGCCGAAGTTCACGGGCAAGATGCTGGACGAGCGGCTCGGCAAGATCACCTTCTGGACGCTGTTCATCGGCTTCCACGGCACGTTCCTCGTCCAGCACTGGCTGGGTGCCGAGGGCATGCCGCGCCGTTACGCGGACTACCTCGCCGCCGACGGCTTCACCGCGCTGAACACGATCTCGACGATCGCCTCGTTCCTGCTCGGTCTGTCGATCCTGCCGTTCCTCTACAACGTCTGGAAGACGGCGAAGTACGGCAAGAAGATCGAGGTCGACGACCCGTGGGGCTACGGCCGTTCGCTCGAATGGGCGACGTCCTGCCCGCCGCCGCGGCACAACTTCCTCACCCTGCCGCGGATCCGCTCCGAATCCCCGGCGTTCGACCTGCACCACCCGGAGATCGCGGCCCTCGACCAGCTCGAGCACGCCGGTCACGGTGCCATCACCGCTGACAAGGAGGCCGGCAAGTGAAGATCCAAGGCAGGATGTTCATCTGGCTGAGCGTCTTCATCCTCGCCATGGCCATTCTCTATGGCGTGTGGTCGAAGGAGCCGGCCGGTACGACGGCGCTGTTCCTGGCCTTCGGCCTGAGCATCATGATCGGCTACTACCTGGCCTTCACGGCCAAGCGTGTCGACGCCATGGCTCAGGACAACAAGGAGGCCGACGTCGCGGACGAGGCCGGTGAGGTCGGCTTCTTCTCCCCGCACAGCTGGCAGCCGCTGTCCCTGGCCGTCGGTGGTGCCTTCGCCTTCCTGGGCATCGCGATGGGCTGGTGGCTGGTGTACTTCTCGGCCCCGCTGATCCTCATCGGGATCTTCGGCTGGGTGTTCGAGTACTACCGCGGCGAGAACCAGAACCAGTAACGAGCGGTCCGCTCCGCATGACGCAGGGGCCCGGACACCACCCGATCGGGTGGTGTCCGGGCCCCTGTTTGCAGTCATCCGGCGCGCCGCCACCGGGCGTTCTTCATAGCGTGTGCTCATGAACGACATGCCGCGCAAGCGCATCGCAGTGAGCGTCACCGCACTGGTGCTGGCCATCGGGGCGGCCATGGCCGCATGTGACGGCCAGGAAGGCCACCCGTTGTCCGCGAGGCCGTACGACGCGGCACGTCAGGTCGCCGTCAACGCGCCCACGGGGAACGCCAAGGCGAACCTGGACAAGCCCCTGGAAGTCACCGCCAAGGGCAAGGACGGCCGGATAACCGACGTCACCGCCGTCGACTCGGCCGGCCGCTATCTGGCGGGCGAACTCGCCGCCGACGGCAGCATATGGCGCTCCACGGGCCCGCTCCTGGCCGGAACGCGCTACACCGTCAAGGTCTCCACGGAGGACGAGAACGGGGCGCCGGGGATCCGTATACGCACGTTCGACACGGCCGCGGCCAAAAAGGTCATGAAGGTCGAACTGGGGCCGAAGTCCGGCACGTACGGCGTCGGCCAGCCCCTCACGGCGGAGCTCGGCGCGCCGGTGAAGTCCAAGGACGCCAGGGCGGCCGTCGAGCGCTCCCTGAAGGTCACCTCCATGCCTCCGGTGGACGGCGCCTGGCACTGGGTGGACGACAAGAAGCTGCACTTCCGGCCCAAGGAGTACTGGCCGGTGGGCGCCACGGTCCAGGTGCGCAGCACTCTGGAAGGCGTCAAGGTCGGCGACAAGCTCTACGGAGGCCCCGCCGAGCCCGTCGAACTGACCATCGGCGACCGGATCGAGGCGATAACGGACGCCGGCTCGCACCGGATGACGGTCAAGCGCAACGGAAAAGTGATCAACACCATTCCGGTGACCACCGGCAAACCGGGCTTCTCCACCCGTAACGGCGTCAAGGTGGTGCTCGGCAAGGAGTACTTCGTACGGATGCGCGGCACCAGCATCGGGATACCCGCGGGCAGCTCCGAGTCCTACGATCTGCCCGTCTACTACGCCACGCGCGTCACCTGGAGTGGTGAATACGTCCACGCCGCGCCGTGGTCCGTCGGCTCCCAGGGCAACGACAACGTCAGCCACGGCTGCACCGGGATGTCCACGAGCAACGCCGCCTGGTTCTTCAACACCGTCCGTCAGGGCGACATAGTCGAGGTCGTCAACAGCCTCGGCAGCGGAATGGACCCGTTCGGCAACGGCTTCGGCGACTGGAACATAGCGTGGGACGACTGGCGGGACGGCAGCGCCCTGCTCGACGGGACCCGAGGCGGCGGCCGCGTCGAGGCGGCACGCCTCCGCCCGCAGGTGTAGGGGATGTCCCGGCTCAGTGGTTGGCGCCCAGCCTCGCACGCAGCAGACCGGCCAGGGCGTCCGCGAACTCGACGGGTTCGACCGGAAGGGTCACCGCCGCGTCCGCACGGCTCCAGGTGGCCAGCCAGGCGTCCTGAGGGCGCCCCATGAGCACCAGCACGGGCGGGCAGTGGAAGATCTCGTCCTTGATCTGCCGGCAGACGCCCATACCGCCGGCGGGAACCGCTTCGCCGTCCAGTACGCAGACGTCGATGCCGCCCTTGTCCAGCTCCGCGAGCACCGCGGGCAGCGTGGCGCACTCGAGGAACTCGACCGGGGGAACGTCGGCGGCCGGGCGACGGCCCGCGGCCAGCCGTACCTGTTCGCGGGTGTTGGCGTTGTCGCTGTACACCAGCACCGTGGCGGTCGACTGCATGGTTCCTCCGGTTCGTCAGGGAGAACTTCGGGTGCACCGATGCGCGGGAGCCTACCCCTCCCGACGCGTTGTCAGCACCGGTTCGGAAGCGTCGATGACGGCATTTCGATGGGCCGTTCGGGCTGGACAGGGGGTACGGACACACCGAACGGCACCCCCCGGAGTGAGGGCTGGATAAGCGACCGACATAATGTCGGTCGTGGCGACAGCAACGACAGTAGAAACCGGGCACGCGCACCCGTCGGTCAATCGGCCGAACCTCACCAGCGTCGGAACCATCATCTGGCTGAGTTCCGAGCTGATGTTCTTCGCGGCCCTCTTCGCGATGTACTTCACCCTGCGATCGGTGACGGGTGCCGAGTATTGGTCCGAGCAGGCGGCTCACCTGAACTTCCCGTTCTCGGCGGCCAACACCACGATCCTGGTGCTTTCCTCCCTCACCTGCCAGCTCGGCGTTTTCGCCGCCGAGCGCGGTGATGTGAAGAAGCTCAGGACGTGGTTCATCATCACGTTCGTGATGGGTGCGATCTTCATCGGCGGCCAGGTGACCGAGTACACCGAGCTGGTCAAGGACGCGGGCATGTCGCTCTCGTCCGGACCGTACGGCTCGGTCTTCTACCTGACCACCGGCTTCCACGGTCTGCACGTGACGGGCGGTCTCATCGCCTTCCTGCTGGTTCTCGGCAGGACGTATGCGGCCAAGAGGTTCACCCACGAGCAGGCAACCGCCGCCATCGTCGTGTCCTACTACTGGCACTTCGTCGATGTCGTCTGGATCGGCCTCTTCGCCACGATCTACATGATCAAGTAGTCGGGTCCGTACCCGCCGGGTCCATACCCGCACACATTCCAGAAGCATCGACGCAGAAGATCCTGACACCGGGGTAATCCGTGAAAAAGCTCTCCGCACGACGACGCCATCCGCTGGCGGCGGTCGTCGTCCTACTCTTCGCGCTGGCGGCCACTGGGGGGCTGTACGCCGCGTTCGCACCCGCGGACAAGGCGCAGGCCGATGAAACCGCCCAGTCCCTCGCCATCGAGGAGGGCAAGAAGCTCTACACCGTCGGCTGCGCCAGCTGCCACGGAACCGGCGGTCAGGGCACTACCGACGGCCCGTCCCTGGTCGGCGTCGGTTCCGCCGCCGTGGACTTCCAGGTCAGCACCGGCCGTATGCCCGCACAGCAGCCGGGCGCCCAGGTGCCGAAGAAGCCGAACATCTACACCCAGGCCCAGATCGACCAGCTCTCCGCGTACATCGCGTCGCTGGGCGCCGGCCCCATCACGCCGACCGAGAAGCAGTACAGCGTGGAGGGTGCCAGCGTCGCCAACGGTGGCGAGCTGTTCCGCAACAACTGCGCCCAGTGCCACAACTTCACCGGTGAGGGCGGCGCCCTCACCCACGGCAAGTACGCGCCGAGCCTCGCAGGCGTGAGCGAGAAGCACATCTACGAGGCCATGCAGACCGGCCCGCAGAACATGCCCTCCTTCCCGGACACGACCATGCCGGAGAAGGAGAAGAAGGACATCATCGCGTACGTCAAGACCGTCAACGGTGACCAGACGGTGAACCCCGGCGGTCTGAAGCTGGGTGGTCTCGGCCCCGTCACCGAGGGTCTGTTCGCCTGGATCTTCGGTCTGGGCGCCTTGATCGCAGTTGCCATCTGGGTCGCGGCCCACACCGCTAAGGCCAAGAAGTCATGAGTAGCCAAGACATTCCAGAAGAGAACCTGCCGGCAGGGCAGGAGCACGCGCACGGAGAGGTCGCGGTCAAGGACGACCCGTTCGCCGACCCCGGTCTCCCCGCGCACAAGCCGCGCATCCAGGACATCGACGAGCGGGCCGCCAGGCGTTCCGAGCGTACGGTCGCCCTGCTGTTCACGGTGTCGATGCTTGCCACGATCGGTTTCATCGCGTCCTACGTGATCTTCCCGGTCGACATGAACATCTACGTCTGGCCGATCGGTCACATCAGCGCGCTGAACTTCGCGCTCGGTATGACGCTGGGCATCGCCCTCTTCTGCATCGGCGCGGGCGCGGTCCACTGGGCCCGCACCCTGATGTCCGACGTGGAGGTCGCGGACGACCGTCACCCGATCGCGGCCGAGCCCGAGGTCCGGGCCAAGGTCCACGCCGACTTCCGGGCGGGCGCCGAGGAGTCCGGCTTCGGCCGGCGCAAGCTGATCCGCAACACCATGTTCGGCGCGCTGGCCATGGTGCCGCTCTCCGGCGTGATGCTGCTGCGCGACCTGGGCCCGCTGCCCGAGCTCAAGCTGCGCAAGACGCTGTGGGCCAAGGGCAAGCGGCTCATGAACATGAACACGGGCCAGGCGCTCCGTCCTGAGGACATCGTCGTCGGTTCGCTGACCTTCGCCATGCCCGAGGGTCTGAAGGAGCACGACCACAGCTTCCAGAACGAGATCGCCAAGGCCGCCCTGATGATCGTCCGGATCCAGCCGGAGGACATCAAGGACAAGCGCGAGCTCGAGTGGTCGCACGAGGGCATCGTGGCGTACTCGAAGATCTGCACCCACGTCGGTTGCCCGATCTCCCTGTACGAGCAGCAGACCCACCACGTCCTCTGCCCGTGCCACCAGTCCACCTTCGACCTCGCCGACGGCGCCCGTGTCATCTTCGGCCCGGCCGGTCACGCCCTTCCGCAGCTGCGGATCGGAGTGAACAAGGGGGGCTACCTCGAGGCGCTCGGCGACTTCGAAGAGCCCGTCGGTCCTGCCTTCTGGGAGCGCGGATGAGTACCAACACGCAGACGTCAGCCGCAGGCGCGGCGGGCAACCGCAAGGCACCCGCGGGCGAGCGGGTAGCCGACTGGGCGGACGGCCGGCTCGGGATCTACTCCCTGGCCAAGGCCAACATGCGCAAGATCTTCCCGGACCACTGGTCCTTCATGCTGGGTGAGGTCGCGCTCTACAGCTTCATCATCATCATCCTCACGGGTGTGTACCTGACGCTGTTCTTCCACCCGTCGATGAACGAGGTGGAGTACCACGGCTCGTACGTGCCGATGCAGGGTGTCCTGATGTCGGAGGCGTACGCCTCGACGCTGGAGATCAGCTTCGACGTGCGCGGTGGTCTGCTGATCCGGCAGATCCATCACTGGGCCGCGCTGATCTTCCTCGCGGCGATGTTCGTGCACATGATGCGCGTGTTCTTCACGGGCGCGTTCCGCAAGCCGCGTGAGATCAACTGGCTGTTCGGCTTCCTGCTGTTCGTCCTCGGCATGTTCACCGGCTTCACCGGTTACTCGCTCCCGGACGACCTGCTCTCCGGCACCGGTCTCCGCATCGGTCAGGGTCTGGTTCTGTCCATCCCGGTGGTCGGTACCTACATCTCGATGTTCCTGTTCGGCGGGGAGTTCCCCGGAACGGACTTCGTGGCGCGGTTCTACTCGATCCACATCCTGCTGCTGCCGGGCATCATGCTCGGCCTGCTGGTGGCGCACCTGATCCTGGTCTTCTACCACAAGCACACGCAGTTCGCGGGTCCCGGTCGGACCAACAACAACGTCGTGGGCATGCCGCTGCTGCCGGTCTACATGGCCAAGGCCGGAGGCTTCTTCTTCCTGGTCTTCGGTGTCATCGCGGCCGTCTCGGCCGTCGCGCAGATCAACCCGATCTGGTCGATGGGTCCCTACCGTGCGGACCACATCTCCACCGGTGCCCAGCCCGACTGGTACATGGGCTTCTCCGAGGGACTCGTCCGCATCATGCCGGGCTGGGAGATCAACGTCTGGGGCCACACGTTCGTCCTGGGCGTGTTCATCCCGCTGATCGTCTTCGGTCTGATGCTCATGGCGCCCGCGGTGTACCCGTTCATCGAGTCCTGGGTCACCGGGGACAAGCGGGAGCACCACATCCTGGACCGGCCGCGCAACGCGCCGACCCGTACCGCGCTCGGTGCCGCATGGCTCACGATGGTCTTCGTGGCGATGATCGGTGGTGGAAACGACCTCTGGGCGACCCACTTCAGCCTGTCGATCAATGCGGTCACCTGGTTCTGCCGGATCTTCCTGTTCGCCGGACCGGTCATCGCGTTCATCGCGACGAAGCGGATCTGCCTGGGTCTCCAGCGCCGCGACAAGGACAAGGTCCTGCACGGTCGCGAGACCGGCATGATCAAGCGTCTGCCGCACGGTGAGTTCATCGAGGTCCACGAGCCGCTGTCGCAGGCCAAGCTGCACACGCTCACGGCGCACGAGCAGTACGCGCCGCTCGAGCTCGGTGCGACGGTCGACGAGAACGGCGTCGAGAGCAAGCCGACCCGCAAGCAGAAGCTGCGCGCGAAGCTCAGCAAGGGCTACTTCGGCGAGGAGAACCAGATTCCCAAGCCGACGGCGGAGGAGTACCGGGAGATCACCAGCGGCCACGGCCACCACTGATGAGCACCGTTTGCTGAAACCACGGTGAGGCCCCGCGGAAATACTTCCGCGGGGCCTCACCCTTTTGTTGCCCTTTTACGGCGTCCGGCCGAAGTTGATCGTTACCTCTTCGTAATATCCACCCTGTGGGGCGAGAGATAAGATCATCCGAGTTAGTGATCTTGAACGTGTGGTGAGACGGTCTCGACGGGCGGCGGCCCTGAGCCGGCGCGCAGACGGGGGAAAATCAAGAATGTCCAATCCTGAGGTCAACACCGGTTTCCCGTTCGATCCGGCGGACCCGGAATTCCGGCGCGATCCCTATCCGGTCTACCGCAAGCTCCGGGACGACCACCCGGTGCTGCGAGGCCCGCTGGGCGCGTGGGTGGTCAGCCGCTACAAGGACACCGAGGTCCTGCTGCGGGACCGCCGGCTCGGCAAGGACCTGAGCAGCACCCAGTTCTTCGCCCAGGCCGCCGGCGCCGAGGGCGAGGAGCCGCCGCCGTTCCTCGGTCTGGGCATGGACGGCTGGGACTCCAACCTCTTCAAGCTGCTGGACCCGCCGGAGCACACCCGTCTGCGGAATCTGGTCGCCGCGCCTTTCACGCCTTCCGCGGTCGAGAACCTGATCAAGTCCGTGACCGTGGTCGTCGATGAATTGCTCGACGAGCTGCCCGAGCGTTTCGACGTCATGGATTTGCTGGCCATGCCGCTTCCCGTTCGCGTCCTGGGCGACATGATGGGAATTCCGCGGGAGGATCAGGAACTCTTCACAGCGTGGTCCTCCGAGATCGCCCGGATTCTGGAGCTGGGAGCGGAGCCGCCGCAGGACCTCGCCGAGGCCTGCCAGAAGGCGGTCGCCCAGTGTACGGAGTACTTCGTCAAGGTCCTCCAGGAGCGGGAGCAGGGGGACGGCGACGACCTGATCTCCAAGCTCGCCCGCAGCCCCAAGGAGATCGCCGACGACCTGACGGTCCACCAGATCGCCGCGGTCTGCGTGCTCCTCATCGTTCCCGGGCTCGACACCTTCTCCAACCTGATCGGAAACGCCGTCGCGCTGCTCGCGGAGCACCCCGAGGCGCTGACCCGGCTCGCCGAGGACCCGGCGCTCGCGGACGACGTCGTCGACGAGGTGCTGCGCCTGGAGCCCCCGACGCACGCCTCCTGGAGGGTCGCGACGGAGCCGATCGAGCTGCACGGCGAGACCATCCAGCCGGGTGACGTGGTGCTCCTGATGCTGGCGGCCGCCAACCGTGACGAGCGGGTCTTCCCGGACCCCGACTCCTTCACCCTCGGCGCCCACGGCCGCAAGCACCTCTCGTTCGGCCGCGGCATCCACTACTGCCTGGGCGACAACCTGTCCAAGCTGATGGCCAAGGAAGCGCTCATCGGCCTGGCGAAGCGCGCCGCCACCCTGACGCTCGAGGACGACGAGGTCGCGCTCAAGCCGGGTATCTGGCTGCGCGGTCCGTCCCGGCTTCCCGTGGTGGTGGAGCGGCGGGCCGGCTGAGTCCGGCCCTTGACCCCGGCCGCTCACTATGCGGGCCGACACCCGGGGGAGTGGGGACGTCGATAGGCTGGACCGGGGCAGAGGCCGCGTCGGCACGCTGTTCGTCGACGTGGTGATCCCGCCCGCAGCCCTGTCGTCCGATCTCCGGTCCAGCGGTCCCCGACTGGGCAGGCACACCCAGGAGCGTGGAGTATGAGCACGGTTCCCTTCGCCGGTTCGTCCGCCGGAGGCGTCCCGCGGAACTGGCCAGACGTGCTGAGCGCGCTGCTGGCCGGGCAGGATCTGAGCGCGGACGCCACCGCTTGGGCGATGGACCGCATCATGCGCGGCGAAGCCAGCGACGTACAGATCGCCGGCTTCGCCGTGGCACTCCGCGCCAAGGGGGAGACGGTCGAGGAGATCACGGGTCTCGTACGCACGATGTACGAGCACGCGCATCTCATCGAGGTACCCGGGGCCACCGTCGACATCGTCGGCACCGGTGGCGACCGCGCCAAGACCGTCAACATCTCCACGATGGCGTCCATCGTGGTCGCCGGTACCGGAGCCACGGTCGTCAAGCACGGCAACCGGGCCTCCTCCAGCGCCTCCGGTTCCTCGGACGTCCTGGAGAAGCTCGGTGTCAATCTCGAGCTGACCCCTCAGCGCGTCCAGGAGGTCGCCGCCGAGGCGGGCATCACCTTCTGCTTCGCGGTGAAGTTCCACCCCTCGCTGCGGCACGTGGCGGTGGCGCGCAGGGAACTGGGCATCGCCACCACCTTCAATTTCCTCGGTCCGCTGACCAACCCGGCCCGGGTGCGTGCCCAGGCCACGGGTGTCGCGGACGCGCGTATGGCTCCGATCCTCGCCGGTGTGCTGGCCGAACGCGGCTCGTCCGCGTTGGTCTTCCGGGGGGACGACGGGCTGGACGAGCTCACGACGACCGGTACGTCCACGGTGTGGATCGTCCGGGACGGGAAGGTCCGGCAGACGTCCTTCGACCCGCGCGACGTGGGCATCGAACTGGTGCCGATCGAGGCACTGAGGGGCGCGGACGCCTCCTACAACGCCGAGGTGGCGCGCCGTCTGCTGGCCGGTGAGCGCGGTCCGGTCAGGGACGCCGTACTGCTCAACTCGGCTGCCGCCCTCGTGGCGTTGGAGCCCAGTGACGCTCCGCTGCCCGAGCAGATCGCCGAGGGGATGGCCAAGGCCGCCCACTCCATCGACTCGGGCGCGGCCAAGGCCGCCCTGGAGCGCTGGGTGGCGGCCACGACGACCTGACGCCGGGACGCGTGGCGCCACCCTTCTTCTTGATCTTCTAGACCTTCATTACAGAACGTGACCGCAAGTAAACGTCTGAGCGTGCCCTTAACGGGTACGTGATGTCTCGAAACAGGGGTTGAAACAGTGGCATCCATTCCGTCCTCGCAGGATCTGCCCAGCGAACCGATTCTCCTCGAGCTGGTCGATGCCGACGGCCGGACGATCGGAACCGCCGAGAAGCTCTCGGCGCACCAGGAGCCGGGGCAGCTGCACCGCGCGTTCTCGGTGTTCCTCTTCAACGGGGAGGGGCACCTGCTGCTCCAGCAGCGGGCTCTGTCGAAGTACCACTCGCCCGGCGTGTGGTCCAACACCTGCTGCGGTCACCCCTACCCCGGTGAAGACCCCAAGGCCGCCGCCACGCGGCGGGTCGGTGAGGAACTCGGACTCTCCGAGTTCACGCTGACGCCGGCCGGAACGGTGACCTATCACCACCCCGACGAGATCTCGGGCCTGGTGGAGAAGGAGTTCAACCACCTCTTCGTGGGCATCGTCGACCAGCCGGTCGACCTGAATCCGGACGAGGTGAACGACACCCGGTACGTGACCCGCCAGGAGCTGAAGGAACTGCAGCAGGAGAAGCCGGTTTCCGCCTGGTTCGACACCGTGCTGGAAGCCGCTCTTCCGGAGATCCGCCGTATCGCTTCCGGCGGCGGCTGGTAAAGGCGCCCCTGAAGGGCGTGGCCGCCGCGGGAGGCTTCAGTTCAGGCTGTAGGTGTGGGCGGGCTGCCACGCCGGGCCGAGGAGCAGCTGGCGGGGGCCGGCCGGGGTGATGCGGATGCCCACGGTTCCGTCCAGGCCGTTGCGGAACCGGTGCAGGGCGAGCGCCAGCAGCGCGGTGACACCGTACTTGTTGATCACATGGGTCCGGTACCGCACCGTCAGCTCCGGTCCGCACAGGGTCGCCTTGGCGCGCAGCAGGCCCTCGTCGCCCGGACAGGCGGCGATGAGCAGGGTCCGGCAGCTGCGTACCCACTGAGCGGGTGGTGAGTCGGTGGGTACGCAGATGCCGAGGGCGTTGCCGTCGGCCACCACCCAGGCGGCCGTCCGCACGGGCGCGCCGTCCGGGGTGAACGTGGTGACCCAGAGGCGCCGGGCGGAGGCGAGTTCGTCGCTTCGATAAGGCACGCGATGCTCCTTGCCCGCGCTCGGCGCCGCCGGGGGAATCAGTGGTGGCCGTGGCCGCTGCTGATCTCCCGGTACTCCTCGGCCGTCGGCTTGGGAATCTGGTTCTGCTCGCCGAAGTAGCCCTTGCTGAGCTTCGCGCGGAGCTTCTCGGAGAGCGTGACCTTGCGCTCGACACCGTGCTCGTCGACCTTCGGCGCGAGCTCGACCGGCCGGAACTGCTCGTGCGCCGTGAGCGTGTGCAGCCTGCCCTGCGGGAGCGGCTCGTGGATCTCGACGAACTCTCCGTGCGGCAGGCGCTTGATGATGCCGGTCTCGCGACCGTGCAGGACCTTGTCCTTGTCGCGGCGCTGGAGTCCCATGCAGATCCGCTTGGTCACGATGAACGCGAGGACCGGGCCGGCGATGAAGGCGATCCGGACGAACCACGTGATCGAGTTGATCGACAGGTGGAGGTGGGTCGCCCAGAGGTCGTTTCCGCCACCGATCAGCATGACCATGTACATCACGACCCACCCCACGCCGAACGCGGTACGGGTCGGCGCGTTGCGCGGGCGGTCAGCGATGTGGTGCTCGCGGTCGTCACCGGTGAGCCAGGACTCGAAGAACGGGTACGCCGCGAGGATCACCAGCAGCAGCCCGAAGAGCACCAGCGGGATGAACACGCCGAGGACCAGTGTGTGTCCCCAGAGGTTGATCTCCCAGCCCGGCATGAACCGGATCAGTCCCTCGGCGAAGCCCATGTACCAGTCGGGCTGGGCGCCGGTGGACACCATGTCCGGGCGGTACGGGCCGATGGCCCAGATCGGGTTGATCTGGGCGATGGCCGAGATGATGGCGATGACACCGAAGACCAGGAAGAAGAAGCCTCCGGCCTTGGCCATGTAGATCGGCAGCAGCGGCATGCCGACGACGTTGTTGTTGGTCCGGCCGGGGCCCGCGAATTGCGTGTGCTTGTGGTAGAAGACCAGGATCAGGTGTGCCACCAGCAGGCCGAGCATGATGCCCGGCAGCAGCAGGATGTGGATCGAGTAGAACCGGGCCACGAAGTCCGTGCCGGGGAACTCCCCGCCGAAAATGAACATCGAGAGATACGTGCCGATGATCGGCGTGGACAGGATCGCGCCCTGCGTGAAGCGGACACCGGTGCCGGAGAGCAGGTCGTCCGGCAGCGAGTAACCGGTGAATCCGGTGAACATGCCGAGGACGAACAGCGAGAACCCGAACACCCAGTTGATCTCACGCGGCTTGCGGAACGCGCCCGTGAAGAACACGCGCATCATATGGATGAACATCGCCGCGAGGAAGAGCAGCGCGGCCCAGTGGTGGATCTGCCGGATCAGCATTCCGCCGCGCACGTCGAAGCTGATCTCCAGCGTCGAGGCGTACGCCTCCGACATCAGGACACCCTGCATCGGCACGTACGAACCGTGGTACTCCACCTCGTTCATCGACGGGTGGAAGAACAGCGTCAGATATACACCCGTGAGGATGATAATAATGAAGGTGTAGAGCGCGACCTCACCCAGCATGAAGGACCAATGGTCCGGGAAGATCTTGCGCATATTGGCCTTGGCCAGGCCGTAAATGCCCAGCCGGCCGTCCGCCCAGTCCGCGACCCGCTCACCCGCAGGCGCCTGCTCCCGAGCCATTGCACTCCTGTCCGCGAAATAACAAGACGCCAGAATTATTCGCACGATCCGGGTTGGCGGGCATCCCGGCTCCGCCCGGATGCAGCGCCGCACGACGCAGTCACGATAAGGGCCGTCGACCGGCGAACTGGCGATTCTCCTGCGTGTCGTCACGCCACGTCACACCCGGCCGCCGTGCAACCATTCCCAAAATTCATCCATTTGGCGCACACGCATCTGCGGATTCGCCGGAAGTCCCTCGAAAACGACTGAGCCCGTCGGCATGGATGCCGACGGGCTCAGTGGTTCTGGGCTCTGTGGTTCTGGAGTCCGGTGCGGAGAGGGCCTACCGCGGGGAGGAGAGAGCGGAGAGCACCGCGTCGTTCGACGCCCGCTCGCCGATGGTCAGCCGGACGCCGTCGCCGGGGTACAGGCGTGCCCGGACGCCGACGCGGTCCAGCGCGGCCCCCACCTGGTCCACCCTGGCCGGCTCGTCGAGCCAGAGGAAGTTCGTGTGGCTGGGCAGCACGCTCCAGCCGGACTCCGTCAGGCCTCGGACCACGCGCTCACGTTCCGCCACGATATGCCGCACGCGGTCCTCGAGCTCACGCTGCTCGCGAATGGACGCCTCCACCGCGACCACCGAGAGCGAGCTCATCGAGTAGGGCAGCCGGAACTTGTTGATCCGCTCGGCCATCTCCGGGTGGGCCACGCCGTAACCGACGCGCATGCCGGCCAGGCCGTACGCCTTGGAGAAGGTACGCAGCACCAGCAGATTCGGGTACTGCCGCACCCACTTCAACGAGTCGGGCCGCTGAGACCGCTCGACGAACTCGATGTAGGCCTCGTCCAGAACGATCAGGGTGTCGGCCGGGATCAGCCCGATGAATTCCTCGAGCTCGTCCGCCGAGAGCAGCTGCCCCGTCGGGTTGTGGGGATTGCAGACGATGACCGCGTCCGCATCGGCCGCGGCTTCCTTCGCCACCCCCGTCAGGTCCTGATGGCCGCCGGGCAGGAGCGGCACCTGCACCGCGCGTGCCCCGGTCATGTCGGCCAGCAGGGGATACGCGTCGAAATTGCGCCACCCGTACACCAGCCCGTTGCCGGGCCGTACGTGTGCCTGGAGTGCCTGGAGCGCGACTCCCACGGACCCGGACCCGACGACGACCCACTCCTCGGGGAAGCCGAGCCATTCCGCCACGACGGATTGCAGGTGCTCCGGATAGAACTCCGGATATCTGTTGATGCTGCCGGCCCCGCGCGCGATCTCCTCGGCCACCGAGGCGAGCGGGGGGAGCGGGTTCTCGTTCAGCATCAGTAGGTGATCCATCGGGTTACCCCACACCCTGGGACTTCAGGAGCTCCCGCGCTTCGTCGAGGGTCGACCCGATGCCCAGCTCGTTGCCGTTCAGCATCGTCGGCAGCTCGAAATGACGCTCGAGAAGAATGATGAACTCGACCACGCCCATCGAATCTATGCCGGATTCCTGGAAGGTGGAGCCACTGAACAGGGCATTGGTGGAGTCGGGAAACCTTTCATTGATCAAGGCCTTGAGCTTTTCGTCCACGATGTCCGTCGTCCTTATCTCGCTGTTGTTTTGGATGGTCAGCGTTCGCCGCCGACGGCGGTGATGCCGGGCCACGTGAGAGCCGCGGACCCCCAGCTGAGACCGCCGCCGAAACCGGTGAGCACCACACGCTGCCCCGCCTCGAGCCGACCGTCGGCGGACGCGTCGGCGAGGGCCAGGGGAATGGACGCGGCGACGGTGTTCCCGACCCGGTCGACGTTCTTGACCACACGGTCCGCGGAGACGCCCAGTTCCCGCGCACAGGCGTCGAGGATGCGCACGTTGGCCTGATGCGGGACGACGTGATCGATGTCCTCGGCATCCCACGCGACGTCCTTCAGGACGGAGCGCACCGATGAGGTCATGTGCCGGACGGCGCGTGCGAAGACCTGCGGCCCGTCCATGTGGAAGTAGGTGTCCGCCTCCTCCGCCGTCACACCGCTGCCGCGCTGCTCGGACCCGCCGGCGGGAACGGTGATCAGGTCGACCCCGCGACCGTCGCTGCCGAGGTCGAACCCGCGCAGCGCCCCGGCTTCCTCGTGGTCTCCCGCGCGCAGCACCACGGCTCCGGCCCCGTCACCGAAGATGACCCGGGTGGTCCGGTCACCGGGGTCGAGGATGGTCGAGAAGGTGTCGGCCCCGATGACGAGCGCGGTCTTCGCCACCGAGGTGCCGATGAGCCCCGCCGCCGTCGCCAGGCCGTACACGAAGCCGGTGCACACCGCCGCCACGTCGAAGGCGGCGACGCCGCTCAGTCCGAGCCGGGAGGCGACGACGGGGGCCGTCGCCGGGCACGGGCGGTCCGGTGTGCTGGTGGCCACGACGACGACGTCCACGCCGGTGACGCCCGCCGATTCCAGCGCGCGGCGCCCCGCTTCCGTGGCGAGATGGCCGGTGCTGACTCCGGGGTTCACGACATGCCGCCGAGTGATGCCCGTCCGGGTTCTGATCCACTCGTCGGAGGTGTCCAGCTCGGCCGCGAGCATGTCGTTGGTGACGACACGCGGTGGAACCCACGTCCCGAGCCCGCAGATGACCGCGGCTCGTGTCATGTGTGTACTCCTTGGGTCTGTGTCTGTCCTGTCGCGAGCGTGTGCCGTCGTCCGGTCGAACGGACCGGACGACGGCACACGGCGGGCAGGCTCCGGCCGATCAGGCGCCCCGGCCGCTCAGGAGGCGTCGCCGGCGTAGGGCGGACGGATCCGGTAGCCGGTCCGCTCCGCCTGCTGGTTGATCTTCTTGGCCCGGGCCACGGCGGCGGCCGTACGCGGGATCATCCGGGCCGACACGAAGTCGAGGCCCTTGCGCGGGTTCTTGAAGAACGCGTAGTCGTTCTTGACCAGCTCCGGAATCATGGCGTCATGGGTCTGGATGTCGGTCTCCATGAACGTCCGCGAGGTCGGGTGCAGCGTCCGGGGCCACGGCCGGCCGGCGTCCAGATGGGACTTGGCCAGGTCGATCTCGAACTGCATCAGCTCGCGTACGGCCTCGCTGATGTAGCCGCTGCCGATCTGCCGGGACAGGTCGGTCCTGGTCAGGCCGAAGCGGGCCAGGTGGTCGTTGGGCAGGTAGAGCCGCCCGAGCTCCAGGTCCTCCTGCACGTCCCAGACGAAGTCGAGCAGCTGGAACGCCGTGATGGTGTGACGGCACAGCTCCTCGGCGTCCGGGCTCTGCGGCTCGAAGAGCTGGTTGATCCAGACGGCCGGGAGCAGGGTCACGGTCTGGATGAACTCGTCGAGGTGCTTCTCGTCGGTGTACTCGAACGTCCTGAGCGCCTGACGGTGACCGTCGACGAACTCCGGTACACGCAGGTAGGGAAGATCCCAGGTCCGCATCATGTGGACGAGTGCGCGGGCGAGCGCCGCGTCCGTCTCCTCGGCGCGGGAAAGCGGCTTGTCGCTCTCCACCGCCTCGCCCTTGGCGATGGCCATGTAGGTGCGTTCCCACTCGTCGAGCCGCTGGGAGCGGATCTCGAGGCTGTGGTTGATGTCGTCGGCCAGGTCGTCGACGTAGCAGACGAAGGCGAAGAAGACGTCGAAGTAGGGCCGCTTGGCCGCCGGGAACATGTAACGGCCCAGGAAACGCCCCCGGCCGATGTCCCGGAACAGCTTGGAGCTGACGAGATAGTCCGAGCGCAGCTTGGAGTCCGTGATCCCCGCGAGATCGAGCTCATGAACAGTCATGTGATCTTTTCCTGGTTGTTGGTTGGAGCGTTGCTGAGGCGCGCCGCCCCCGCTGCACGTCAGGCCGTCGCCATCGTTTCGGCGTCGTGGTACGAGGCGAGGTCCTGCCAGGGCCTCGGCACCGCGACGGTGGGCTCGTCCGGCGGAAGGAACGCGGCGAACGGAGGGACTTCCTCCACCTCCAGGCGCAGCTCCAGCACACCTGTCGGATGGGACCTGCGGCGGTGGTCGGACAGGAGCGCGACCAGTTCCGACCGGGTCCCGGCACTGCCGACCCACAGCTGGTCCGGTGTTCCGAGTCCCCGCGCCACCGACTGCACGTCCACCGGTGTGTACTGCACGGTCGTGATACGGGAATCGAAGAAGGTCTGCTGCCGGGTGGCGCACATGCCGTGCATGCCGTTGTTGAAGACGACGAAAAGTACCGGCAGGCCGAGTTCCACCGCCGTGTGCACTTCGAGACCGCTCATCAGGAAGGCACCGTCGCCGCAGAACACCACGCTCCGGGTGCCTTCGGGCGAGCCGAGCTGCGCTCCGACCGCGCCCGGGATGCTGTATCCCATACCGCCCATGCCCAGGGCGATCGTCGAGGACGAGCCGGGCGGGACGGACGCGTAGTGCATCGAGGCGACGGCGCAGTTGCCGGCGTCGTAGAGCAGATGCCCGTCGCGGGGCAGGTACTCCTCGATGATGCCGACGGCCTCGCTCTGCAGGAGGGCGTCGCTCTCGGCCGGAGTCTCGCGGCCGGGGACGGGAGTGGCCGGCCGCGGTACGAACCGCGTCAGTTCGTACCCCTCGCAGGACGGTGCGGTGAACGGTTCGGTGTCCAGCAGCCGTCCCAGCCGGTGGAACACCTGGCTGGCGTCGCCCCGCACCACGGTGTCGGTGACGGCGGACCGCAGCAGTTCGCCGGGGTCGATGTTGACCGCGGCGAACTTCCGCGGGTCCACGCCGGACAGCGCGCCCCTGGTCATCATGGCCAGGCCGGTGCCCACCAGCACCACGAGGTCCGACTTCTCCACGTAGGACGCGGCCGAGGGGTGGCCGCCCCCGCCGACGACTCCCAGGTAGAGGGGATCGTCGTTGGGGAACTCGCCCCGGGCGCCCATCGTGGTGAGGACCGGGATGCGCGCCCGCTGGGCGAAGAGCCGCACGGCGTCGGGGTCGCAGGACCGGCGTACCCCGTGGCCGAGCACCAGGACGGGGGCGGTCGCCTCGCGCAGCCGGCCGAAGAGCTCGCGCACCTCGCCGTCGTCCACCGGCTGGGGCTGGATGAACGCGCTGATGTCGCTCGGCCAGTCGGCGGGGAAGGGTCCTACCTCCAGCTCGTAGGAGTCCCTGGGGATGAGGAGAGCCACCGGGCCCATCCGCCCGCTGAGAGCGGTTTCGATCGCGTCCCTCAACTGGGCCCAGAACACACGGGGATCGGTGATCCGGACGGTCTTCTTGGTGACCGAGGCGAGCATGGAGAGCCCGTCCACCGTCCGCCCGATTCCGGAGGAGTCCTGGAACGACCCCCGGCCGTCCAGGGCCGCGGGCGGCTGGCCGACTAATGCCAGTACGGGCACGGACTCGGCGTGGGACTCGGCCAGTCCCGCGACGAGATTCATCATTCCGCCGCCGGAAGTCGAACAGCAGACTCCCAGAGTGCGGTGGACCCGGGCGCGGGCGTCGGCCATGAAGGCCGCGCCGTCCTCGCGCTTGGCGAGGACGGAGGTCAGCCGCCCGTTGCCCAGTCGTTCGATGGAATCGTGGATGTGCTCGATGTTCGCGCCACTGACACCGAAGACGTAGCGAGTGTCCAGCTCGCGCAGTGCAGTGACTATGGCGTCGGCTATCCGCATGGTTACCCCCGTGTGAGCGCCGGTGGAGAGCTGGGTTTTACTCCTTCGGCAGCGAGCCGAAGCGGTGCTCGAGGATCTTCTTCAGGTTGCCCATCTCGATGCTGTGCCCGGCGTGGAACACCGGCCAGATGTCACCCACCCACACGCGGTCGGTGCGGGCGCGGCCCTCGGCGATGTAGTCCGGGACGTCGGTGGTCGCGCGGTCGTAGTACGGGTGCTTGCAGTTGGTCCACAGCACGACCGTGCCCGGCTTGTTGAACACCTTGGCGGAGTCGATGATCGTGAGGTAGTAGCGCATCCACAGCTCGTGGCCCTGGTCCCAGGCGCACGGGTAGATGACGAGGCCCTGCTCCGGGCCCTTCTGGGCGTCGGCGCGGATGTAGATGTCCGTGTCCGGCTGGATCATCTCGTCGGCGCGGTACAGGCCACCGCCCAGGTGCTTCATGTTGCGGATGCTGTACGTCCACTCCTCGAGCGAGCGGGCGTTGGCGGCGTACTCGAAGACGATGTCGTACGGCACATTGATGTGCTCGGCGAGCGAACAGTACTGCCCGAATATCTCGCTGTGGTCGTACGTCTCCTTCGTCTTGCTCTCCATCAGCTTCATCATGTCGTCCATGCTGGTGTTCTCGTTCCACACCAGGCCGAGGTCGAGCAGATCGGAGTTGTCGAGCTGGTAGTTCTGGGCAAGCCCGGACTCGTCCGGCGTACGGATGGCCATGATCGCTCCCGTTATGGTTGAGATTTTTTCGATGGCGCGGTGATTGGGCCCGCGCCGAGAGAACCCGCGGTGCATGCATCCGCGGTGGTCGAGCCGGCGTGCGGATCAGTTCCAGCGCCAGACCATCGAGGCCACCAGTTCTCCACCGTGCGAGAACGTGGCGAAGGTCAGGACGTCGCCGCTCGAAATCTTGCCCTTTTCCAGGGCTTCGGCGAATGTCACCGGCAGAGAGCTCTGGAACATGTTGCCGTAATGTCCCAGCGTGTCATAGGCCCGGGAGTCGTCGAAACCGCAGCGCTTGCGCCATTCCGCGATGTAGCTCTCGTTGGGCTGGTGGGTGAAAAGATACGAGACGTCCTCGTTCTCCACACCTGCCTTCTCCAGGGCGATGGAAACGGCCTTGGGCAGCTGCTCCATGGTGACCGCCCACAAACGGGCGAGCATGTTCTGGTTGAACTTCACGGTGAGCGGTCCGGAGCCGCCGGCCCAGAACGGCAGGTCGATGGCGTCCACCGTGTCGGGCTCGACCCGCAGGGCGCCCCAGTTCTCGCCGAAGGCCTGCTCGTGCACGGACAGCACGGTCGGCTCCTCCCCGGCGACCAGCAGGGTCGCGGAGGCGCCGTCGCCGAGGACGAAGGACTCGGGGGTCTTCTGGAAGTCCTCCAGGCGCGACACGAAGTTCGTCACCGTGACAACGGCGACCTTCCGGTACTGACCGGAATCGATGAACGCTTTGGCCGTGTTGATGGACGAAATCCATGAACAGCAGCCGTTGTCCACCTGGAGGACGCCCGCCTTGGTCGCTCCGACCGCGTGCTGAATCGCGGTGCCGACGCCCGGTGAGAACGTGTCGTTGAGCTGGGCGGAACAGATGATCATGTCCAGCTCGCTCGCCTGCACACCGTTGCGCTCAAGGAGCTTCTTCAGTGCCTCGGTGCCGAGCTGGGTGGAGTTGTATTCCGGCGAGGCGAAGCGTCGCTCATGCACGCCGGCGAAGAAGGAGTGATCGCTCAGCTCGTTGCTTTCGCCGAGCAGATCGCTGTTGCGTACCACTCGTTCCGGCATGAAGTTGACTACGTCGACGATGCGCGTAGAAGTCACAAGTATTCCCGATCTCAGGGGGGATGGCGTTTAAAGCGTAATGACGCAGCCGTCGCGTGGATCCGCAGAAACTCTGAACTGATTCATGTAACCGCCCCCGGTTTTTATCTTCGCGTGGCAATTGGTCTGTGCCGGCCTTAGTGGCTGTCGCGAGAACTGATCATGACTCTATTGTTGTCCGGGTTACGGATGTATCACGCTCATGTAACGGATTGATTGCGTTCGTTCGACGGGGAAGGTTGTCGTCGACGGTCGGGAGTGTCGACGGTCACCCGTAATTGATCAAGGATTTGTTGACTTGAAAGTGGGGCCCCTGGTATGCGTGGAGATGGTGAAACCGCTTGTCAGCGAAGTAACTTGACTGACCGTCGGTAACTGGGTCCCCGGCAGGGTGGCTGGTTCCCTTCCTTGCTTCCGGCCCCGTGGTGCGGGGTCCACGGTGTGAGACGGGTGTCCACGAGGTGTCTCACCAGGTGGACAGGGGGATGCTCATCGCCTCCCGGTGTGTGTAACACTGCTCGTCAGGTCATGAGTGACAGCGACTACGGCCCCGGCCCGCTGTCCGGCAACCCTCCGTCCGTGGCGGGGTGCCCCGGGTGAAGACCAGGCCGTGGGCAACAAGGCCCACGGCAAGCGCGGACCCCTCGGACATCGGTGATGTCACGCCCCTGGGGTCCTGGTCCTCAAGGGAGCTGTCTCGTGAGCAAGCGAATGCGATAGGGCCTTCCGGCCCCTTTTTCACCCTCCGCCCGGCCCGTCATCGCCGTGCGTCGAGGCAACACCCGTATGTGCCGAGGCCGCCTGGCCGCCGTGCGGGTCCTTCATCGCTCTTTCGCCTTTTCCTGCCCGGGAGATACCGCCATGTCCGCACGCCCGAACGCCGCCGCCTCCGCCACTGCTCTTGCCGGGGGCCCGTGCTGCACCGAGCCGCTGCCGGTCCTCGGCCGGGACGTCACCGTCCCGCTGGTGACCGGTGGCGAGGTCACCTACGCGGCTCTCGACTACGCGGCGAGCGCCCCGGCGCTGCAGCGCGTGTGGGACGACGTGTCCGCGTACGCCCCGTACTACGGCAGCGTCCACCGCGGCGCCGGCTACCTGTCGCAGCTGTCCACGGACCTGTTCGAGAACAGCCGGGTGACGGTCCATGAGTTCCTCGACTGCCGGGACGACGACCAGGTCGTCTTCACCCGCTCGACGACGGACTCGCTGAACCTGCTGGCCGCCGCTCTGCCCGCCGACTGCCAGGTCTTCGTCTTCGAGACCGAGCACCACGCCTCCCTGCTGCCGTGGAGGGATGCCCGGGTGACCTACCTGAACGCGCCGCGCACCCCCGGGGAGGCGGTACGGACGCTGGAGCTCGCGCTCGCCGAGCGCGACCCCTACGGGCCCGCCCTGGTCTGCGTGACCGGTGCGTCCAACGTGACCGGTGAGCTGTGGCCCGTACGGGAACTCGCGGCCGCCGCGCACGCCCACGGCGCCCGGATCGTCCTCGACGCGGCGCAGCTCGCGCCGCACCACGCCGTGTCGGTGCAGGACCTGGACGTCGACTGGGTCGCCTTCTCCGGGCACAAGCTGTACGCGCCGTTCGGCTCCGGCGTACTGGCCGGGCGGGCCGACTGGCTGCGGGACGCGGACCCGTACCTCGCGGGCGGCGGGGCCTCGCGCAAGGTCGCGCGGCGCACGGACGGCGGGGTGGACGTGGAGTGGCACACCACCGCCGCCCGCCACGAAGCCGGCTCCCCGAACGTCATCGGTGTCTACTCGATCGCCTCCGCCTGCAAGGCGCTCACCGAGGCGGGCTTCGACAGCCTGGTCGAGCGGGAGCAGCGGCTCATCCGCACGGTGCGGGCAGGGCTCGCGGAGGTGCCCGAGGTCAAGGTGCTTTCGCTGTTCGGCGACGACGCCCCGCGGGTCGGTGTCATCTCCTTCGTGGTGGAGGGCTGGAACAGCTCGCACTTCGCCGCCGCGCTCTCCGCCGAGTACGGAATCGGCGTGCGCGACGGCCTCTTCTGCGCCCATCCGCTGGTCCGCACCCTGCTCGGCAGCGACCCGGAGCAGGTGGGCGAGTGCGGAGCCCCGGAGGCCGAGCCGGGCGAGCGAAGCGAGGTGGGGGTCCCCCCGGCCGAAGGCTGGGGGAGGTCGCTGAACGCGATCCGGGTCAGCTTCGGCGCCGGCACGCCGGACGAGCACGTCGAGCGGTTCGTACGGGCCGTGAAGGAGCTCGTGCGCGACGGTGCGCAGTGGAACTACCGCACGGAGGACGGCCGCTGCGTGCCGGCGGTCTGAGCCGACGGGGCCAGGGCCTGTCCGGCGGATCTTGCTGGGCTCTCGACGCCCTGCGGCTCCGTCTCCTGCGTTGTCGTCAGTCGGCATGGCTCCGCCATGCCTCCCTCCTCCGCCTTGGGTCCGAAGCCGCATGACGCCGCTCGCTGATCCAGCCTGATCCGCCGGACAGGCCCTAGCCTGGTCCCCAGCACGATCATCCTTATGGCGCGCTCGGCCGCGTCGGCGAGGAATTCGCCGGCGCGGCCGAGCGCTTCCGTCATCGGCACGGGCGCCGGGACGATCGAGCTGTACGCGTCCACGCCGATGGCCCGCACCTCGTGCGCGCCCTCCCCGATGCACCCGGCGAGCGCCAGCACCGGCCGGCCGCACCGCTTGGCCCGGTGGGCGACCTCACCCGGGATCTTCCCGTACGGGGTCTGCCCGTCCAGCGCCCCTTCCGCGGTGACGACCAGATCTGCGACGGCGAGCCGGGCGTCCAGGTCGAGGTGCCCCAGCAGCACGTCGAACCGGGGGAGGAGCTGCGCCTCGATGGCGGCGAGCCCGGCGCCGAGACCGCCGGAGGCCCCGGTCCCGGGGCCGAACCGGAGGTCGGGGCGGGGCCGCGGGCCGGGACGGCTCGGTTCCGCGCCCACCACGTCCTGCTCCGCGCCCACCACGTCCTGCTCCGCGCCCACCACGTCCCGCGCCAGCACCGTCGCCCACCGCTCCAGCGCCGCCGACAGCTGCTCCACCTGGCCCGGCGTCGCCCCCTTCTGCGGGCCGAAGACCCGGGCGACCCCCCGCTCCCCGCACAGCACGTTGTGCGGATTGCAGGCCACCAGGATCTCGGTGCGCGCGAGGCGCGGGTCGAGGCCGGTCGGGTCGATGCGGTCGAGGCGGATCAACTCACCGCCGCCGTGCCCCAGTTCGCGGCCGTCGCGGTCGAGGAGCCGCGCGCCCAGGGCCTGCAGGGCCCCCGCGCCGCCGTCCGACGTGCCCGAGTCGCCGCAGCCGACCAGGACGCGGCGGGCCCCGCTGTCCAGGGCGGCGAGGATCAGTTCGCCGACGCCGTACGTCGTCGTACGGGCCGGGTCACGGCGGTCGGACGGGACCAGCGCCAGTCCCGCGACCGCCGCCATCTCGACGACCGCGGTGCCGGAGTCCAGCAGTGCGAAGTGGGTGCCGACGGGGTCGCCGACCGGCCCGGTCGCGGTCAGCCCGACCAGGCGCCCGCCGCCCGCCGCGGCCAGTGCCCGCGCGGTGCCCTCGCCGCCGTCGACCAGCGGGATGAGGTCGACCACGGCGTCCGGCACGACCCGCAACAGGCCCTCGGCGATCGACGCCGCGGCCTCCGCCGCCGACAGCGATTCCTTGAATCCGCTGGGTGCCACGGCGATCCGGAACGGACGGGTCATGGCTTCTCCCCATGGACGGGCACGCCGAGCAGCGGCCAGACGGTGAGCGCGAACAGCAGCACCACGCCCGCGGTCAGCGGCGCCAGCACCGCGGACAGGCGCAGCAGATCGCGCGGGGTGTAGCTGCCGGGAAGGTCGGCGTACAGCGCGACCGGTTTAGCCGAGGCGGGCAGGGTGTGGCAGAAGCCGGCCGCCGCCGTCGACGCGAGCGCGGCCGCCACCGGGTTGACCCCCGTACCGGCAGCCGCGGCGACCACCAGCGGAACCAGGACCGACGAGCGGGCCGAGCGCGACTGGAGCACGAGATGGGCGGCCGTGGAGACCGCGACGACCACGGTCAGGAACAGCCACGGGGGCACGGACACGGGCAGCCCGCCGACCAGCCACCCCGCCGCCCCCGACTCCGCGAGCGCGACCCCCATCGCCGTCGTCGCCGCCATGAACAGCAGCAGCGGCCACGGCACCGTCCGCAGACCCTCCTTCAGCCCGACGGTGCCGAGCGCCGGCGAGGCCGCCACGACCGCCCCGATCAGCGCGACCACGGCCGGCGGCACCCGGTGCAGCGGCTCGCTGCACCACAGCACCACCACCGTGGCGAGCAGCGCCACGCACCGGCCCTCGGCCGTGCTCAGCGGGCCGGTGACCGGCGTCTCGGAATGCTTCTGCAGCTGCGCCGCGCTGATGTGCACCGGGGTGCGGCGCTCGGCGCGCCGGGTCGTCGTCAACAGCACCACCTCGGCGGCCAGATGGGACGAGACGACGGCCAGCGGCAGCCCGAGCAGCAGCCACTCGACGAAGCCGAGCCGCTCCCCGGTCTGCTCCCAGAGCACGTTCACGGTGATCAGATGGGCCCCGGCGCCGATCAGCGTGGCGACGGCCGACAGCAGGACCACCGTGGGAAAGAGCAGCGCCAGCATCACGATCAGGCGCTTGCGCTCGCCCAGGGCCCGCGCCAGGGCGAGGAAGACGGGCAGGGCGAGCGCGGCCCGGCCCGACGTGGCGGGCACGGCGAAGGAGGTGACGACGAGCGCGGCCGTCGTCAGATGCACCAGCTGCCGCACGGTCCTGGCCCCGCCCACCAGGAACGCGGCAGCCCGGCCCGCGAGCCCGGTCCGGCCGACCGCCGCCGCCAGCACGAACGCGCAGATCAGCAGCCACACCGTCGCGTCACCGAGGGTCGCGAACAGGGTCTCGCTGCTGATCACTCCGGTCGCGGTGAGCGCGAGCCCGGCGCCCAGCGCGATGAAGGTGTCGTCGACGGGGGTCGCGATCCAGGCGCAGGTGGCGAGGGCGAACACGGCGAGAGTGAGCCGGGCGTCGGCGCCGAGGCCGGGGAAGTTGGACGGCACGGCCAGCACGGCGCAGAGGCTGAGCGCGCCGCACAGCCAGAAGGACTGCCGGAACGAGAGGGTCACGACGATCAGTCTCGGCAGCCGCCGTGAGTCCCGAATGAGCGCTTTGTGAAAGGAACTTCATCGACCGTCCCCACGGCTCACGGCTCACGGCTCACGGCTCATGGCTCATGGCTCATGGCCCCAGGGCCCTCGGCCCCGCGGCTCACCGCATGCGGTAGCCCATGCCCCGCACCGTCTCCAGGCACTCCGCGCCCAGCTTCTTCCGCAGCGCCCGCACGTACACGTCCACGATGTTCGAGCCCGGGTCGAAGTCGTAGCCCCACACATGGGACAGGATCTGCTCGCGCGACAGCACCTGCCCCGGATGCCGCAGGAACAGTTCCAGCAGCACGAATTCACGGGCCGTCAGATCCACCGTCCGGCCGCCCGCCCGTGCCCTGCGGGTCCGCAGGTCCAGGCCGATGTCGCCGCTGCGCAGCACCGTCACCTCGGGCACGCGTGCGGCGGTGCGCAGCCGCAGCCGTACCCGCGCCAGCAGTTCCTCGAAGCGGAACGGCTTCGTCATCCAGTCGTCCGCGCCGCCCTCCAGACCGGCCACCGTGTCCCGTACGGAATCGCGGGCCGTCAGCACGACGACCGGCAGGGTCACCCGGGCCTCGCGCAGCTCCCTCAGCACGGTGAAGCCGTCGCGCCCCGGCAGTCCGATGTCGAGGACCATCAGGTCGAAGCCGCCGGTGACGGCGTAGTCGAGCGCGGTGTCGCCGTCGGCGGCGACGGTGGTGGTGAAGCCGTTGGCGCGCAGGCCCTTCTGGACGAAGGAGGCGATGCGCTCCTCGTCCTCGGCGATGAGAATCCGGTTCACGCTCACGTCCCTCACGTCTCTTCCAGTACGAGTACGAAGGTGGCGCCGCCGCCCTCGGTGGGGCGCAGCTCGACGCGGCCGCCCCGGTGGCCCTCGGCGATGGCCTTGACGATGGACAGCCCGAGGCCCGCGCCGCCGGCCCTGCTGCCCCGGCGGGCGGTACCGCGCCGGAACCGCTCGAAGATCACATCGGCGTCCTGCTCCTGGACGCCGGAGCCGCTGTCGGCGACGTACACCTCCAGTCGGCTGCCCAGATCCCGTGAACCGATGCGCACCCGCTGGCCGGGGACGGTGTGCTGGACGGCGTTCTGCGCGAGCTGCACCATCGCCTGGGTGACGCGCTGCGGGTCGAGCACGGCCTCGCGGTCGGCGACCGGGTCCAGGATCCAGTCGCGTTCGCCGAGCGTACGGGCCTTGACGAAGACATCGGCGGTGAGTTCGCCGAGCTGGACCGGCTCCGGGCGGACGAAGTCGGGGCGTTCGGCCTTCGCGAGCAGCAGCAGGTCCTCCACGATCCGGCTCATCCGGTCGAGTTCGTCGGTGACGAGCCGCACCGTCTCCTCGCGTTCCGCCGGGTCGTCGCCCATCAGCTCCAGATGGCCGCGCACGATGGTGATGGGCGTACGCAGCTCATGGCCGGCGTCGTCGACGAACTGCCGCTGCCCGGCGAACGCCCGCTCCAGCCGGTCGAGCATGGCGTTGAACGTCTCGGCGAGCGCGGCGATGTCGTCCCGGCCCCGCACCGGGATGCGCCGGGTCAGATCCTGCTCCGTGAGCTGCGCGGCGGTCGTCCTGACGATGCGTACGGGGGCGAGGATGCGGCCCGCGACGGCCCAGCCGATGCCCGTCGTCAGCAGCAGCGCGACACCGGAGATGGCGAGCAGAGTGCGGAACGCCTCGTCGGCGACGGCCCGTTCGTGGTCGGCGTGGAACGCGACGACGAAGGAGGCGCCGGAAGGCTCGATGGGGACCTTGGCCCAGCGGATCTCGCCCTGGGGGCGGTGCAGGGTGCCGGAGGAGGCGGGGGAGGCGTGGATGCGGGTGAGCGCGTCGCCGTCGCGGTAGAGCGCGATCCGGGCGGGGATGTCCCGGGACTGCCGGATCACATGGGGCCGGGGCCCGATGGCGGGGCTGAGCCCGAGCAGTTCCTCGTCCGGGTCGGAGTACTGGCGCTGGAGGAACACCTCGAGGAGCCGGCGCGGATCGGTGAACGGTCCACCGGTGGCCGGGTCGACACCCTGGTCGACGAAGTTCGCGAACTCCCCGGTCTCCTGGGTGAGCAGCTGGCTGATCCGGTGGTTCACGTCCCGCAGCAGGATCGACCGGGTCGTCCCGGCGACGGTCGCGAGCGCCATCGTCATCACCAGCAGCAGCCACAGCAGGATCCGTACGCGTGCGGAGATCCTGCGGGCGTCAGCCGTCGTCACCGAGGTCGTCGTCCTCGTCGTCGGTCGCGGGCGGCCCCGGCACGACGGCGTCGCTCGGCGTCGGCGCCTTGCGGGTGGGTGTCGGCGCGGGGGCGGGGGTCGGCGGCGCGGGTGTCCGGGTGGAGGACGGGGCGGGCGGCGCCGGACTGCTGGGCGTGCCGCCCGCCGGCGCGGTGCTCAGCTCCACCTTGGGCGGCACCTTGGGCGCCTTTGGCGCGTCGGTCAGTACGTAGCTGGTCGCCGCGATACCGAGGGGGATCGCGACGACCGCGGCGAGCGTCGCGAGTCGGTGTGCGAAGGCCATACGGCCATCATCGGGGCGCCGCCCGGTGCCCCGGATGAGCCGGAGATGAAGGCTTCCTCATCCGGGCCTCATCCGAAACAGAGGAGGCGACCCCGGTACGCCGACGGCCGCCCGGTCCCGTACACCCGCCGGCGGACCTATGCGTCGAGACCGATCGCGAAGGCCGCCTCCAGGTCGTGCTGGGAGTACGTACGGAACGCGACGTGCGTGTCCGTCGCCTCGACGCCTGGGATCTTGCTGATGCGGCCCGGAATGACGTCGGCCAGTTCCTCGTGCTTGGCCACACGGACCATCGCGATCAGGTCGTACGTACCGGTGACGGAGAAGACCTCGGTGATGTTGTCCAGCGCGGCGATCGACTCGGCGATCTCCGGAATGCGGTCCACGCTGGTCTTGATGAGCACGATCGCGGTGATCACGGCTGGCTGTCTCCCTCGGTGGCCGTGGACTGGGCCTTCACTCTAGTCCTCCGGAAGCAGCCCCACGCCAGCAGAAAGCCGGTCCCGAAGCCCACCAGATGGGCCAGGTACGCGACTCCCGGACCCGACGACGCGTTGCGGGCCTCCGCCACCCACTGCAGCACGAACCAGAAGATCAGCACGATCCAGGCGGGGAAGCGCAGCGGCAGGAAGAGGAGGAAGGGGAAGAGGCTCGTCACCCGTGCCCGGGGGAAGAGGCACAGGAACGCGCCGAGCACCCCCGAGATCGCCCCGGAGGCCCCCACCAGCGTCTGGGCGGACTCCGCGTTGGCGGCGGCGTACGCGACGAGCGCGAAGTAGCCGCAGCCGAGGTAGAAGAGCGCGAACCGCACATGGCCCATGTGCTCCTCGGCCATCGCCCCGAAGACATAGAGGAAGAGCATGTTGCCCAGCAGGTGCAGCCAGCCGCCGTGCACGAACAGCGCGGTCAGCGGGGTGAGGAGCGTGCGCGGGGAGCCGTGCATCAGCTCGCTCGGGATGACTCCCCAGCGTGCGAAGTGGTCGCTCTGTGCGGCGAGGAGCGTGTCCCCGGTGCCGTATGCCGGGTTGAGTCCGGAAACCGGACCGATGACGAACAGCAGACAGCACAGACCGATCACTCCGTAGGTCACGGTGGGACCCGTTCGCCAATCGATCATTCACAGAGCATGGCGTACCGGGAGGGAAGGGGGCAGACTGCCTCGCCGTGTCACCGCGTGCAGGTGAGGTCGTAGGGTTACGGGCAGTACGCACGACGAGACGAGGACGGCACGATGACGACGGTTCCGACGCCGACGGCCACCACCCGGTGGCGCTGCACGCTCTGCGGCAATCTCACCCGGTTCGATGTGACCCGGTCGTCCAAGGTCGTCGAGTACGTCCATCTGGACCTGGCGGGAGAGCCCACGGTGGAGGAGCGCGAGGTGGTCAGTGAGACCATCGAGTCGGTGCGCTGCCGCTGGTGCAACGCGGTGGACCAGATCGAACTGGTGGACAGGCCGGGCGCCGACTCCTGACGGGAGACGCCCGGACCCGTACGGAGACATTGGGGTGACGGATTGTGGAGCAGCCTGACAGCGGCGCCGGCCCGGCCGGTGCGGCCGGCGATGCCGGTGGTGCCGCCGAGGCGCTCGACCGCCCGCTGCCCGAAGGTGTGCGGCGACGGGTCGTCGCGCTGGTGTCGGACGCGTTCGGCGGGCTGACCGTCGCGGAGCTTCCCGCCCAACTGCGGCAATATGCCCGGTTCACCCCTTCCCGGCGTGCCAAGTACGCGGGGAACGCCATGGCCGCCACGCTGGAGGGCGACCCGCTGTTCCGTCAGCGCATCGGCGAGCGGCTGCGCGAGGCGCAGCCGGAGCTGGCGCATGCGCTGGAGTCCGGGTCGCCGCTCGCGGCCGCCGACCCCGTCGACGTGGCCGCGGCCGCCTACGTGCTGCGGCCCGCCGGCTGGGTGAAGCTGGTGGCCGCCGCCGGTGAGGAGGCCCAGCGGGCGGACGCCGAGCGCGCCGACGAGGAGGGCCGGCGCGAGCTGGAGCGGCTGCGCGAGGAACTGGACCGGCTCAAGTCCCACACCAAGGCCGAGACCGAGCGGCTGCGCACCGAACTCGAAGCCGCCCGCAAGGAAGCCGAATCGCTTCACCGCAAGCTGCGCAGCGCCCAGAGCGATGTGAAGCGCGGCGAGGCGGCCGTGCGCCGCCTCGCGGCCGAGACCGAGGCGGCCAAGGCGGAGGCGCAGACCCAGCTCTCCGCCGCCGAGAGCGAGGCCCGGCGGCTCAAGGCCCGCCTCGGCGAGGCGGAGTCGGCGGTCGAGGCGGGCCGCAGGGCCGCCCGCGAGGGCCGCTCGATCGAGGACATGCGGGTCCGGCTGCTGCTGGACACCGTGCTGGACGCGGCCCAGGGCTTGCGCCGCGAACTGGCCCTGCCGCCCGCGTCCGTACGGCCCGCCGACACGGTCGACGCGGTCGAGCCGGGACGTATGACCCCCAAGGACATCGCGGCGCGCGCCCTCTCCGAGACGGACCCGGCGCTGCTGGACCAGTTGCTCGCCCTGCCGCAGGCGCATCTGGTCGTGGACGGCTACAACGTCACCAAGACCGGCTATCCGACGATGCCGCTGGAGAAGCAGCGGCTGCGGCTGCTGGGCGGGCTCGCGATGCTCGCCGCGCAGTCGGGCGCCGAGATCACCTGTGTCTTCGACGGGGCGGAGCTGGCGGCGCCGGTGCTGCTCGCGCCGCCGCGCGGGGTGCGGGTGCTGTTCTCCAAGCCGGGGGTGACCGCGGACGAGCTCATCCGTCAGCTCGTACGGGCGGAGCCGCCCGGGCGGCCCGTCATCGTGGTCTCCACCGACCGGGAAGTCGCGGACGGTGTCGCGAAGGCGGGCGCCCGGCCCGTCGCGTCCGTCTTGCTGCTTAAGCGGCTTTCACGCGTCTAGTGCGCCGTTCTCGTAACTCCTGCGGTTAATGCCCGATTTAGTCGCACGGCTGCGGAACGTACCGTCAATTGGCCGCTACTGCCCGTGCGGTGTCTGTAAAGAATGCGCTTCGTGAGGCAGTTTTTTCTCATGAGGATTTGAACTGATCACAAGAAGGTCACTAGGGTCGGGCCTCGAACCTTCGCGCGGTTGATCGTCCATCGGGGATGACAGCGAAGGAACCGCCGAATTCGTACAGTTCAGCCCAATTTCGCGGGGGAGCTGACGGTGCGAGCCGGGGATTCAACCCCCCACTGCCCGGTAGGCGGCTGAGGAAGAAGGAGCTCGCCTTCGTGGCGTCCCACCGTCGTCCCAAGCAGCCGAGCCGCGCCCGTGTGACCGTGCTCACCGCGACCGCCGCCGCGGCCGTCGCTCTGACCTCCCAGGCCGCGCAGGCCGACCCGAAGCCGAGCAAGGACGAGGTCAAGGCGAAGGTCGACAAGCTCTACCACGAGGCGGAGAAGGCGACCGAGGACCACAGCTTCGCCAAGGAGCAGCAGACCACGCTCCAGAAGCAGGTCGACGCGATCCAGGACAGGGTCGCGCGCGGCCAGGACGAGCTCAACACCCTGCGCGACGGCCTGGGTTCGGTGGCCACCGCCCAGTACCGCTCCGGCGGCATCGACCCCGCCCTCTCGCTCTTCCTCTCCTCCGACCCGGACAGCTACCTCGACAAGGCGTCCCTCGTCGACCAGTTCGGCGCCAAGCAGGCCGCCGAGCTGGAGAACATCCAGTCGAAGCAGCGCACCCTGGCCCAGGAGCGCGCCGAGGCGACCCGCAAGCTCGCCGACCTCGAGGACGTCCGCAAGACGCTCGACGCGAAGAAGAAGACGATCCAGGCCAAGCTCGCCGAGGCCCAGAAGCTCCTCAACACGCTGACCGCCGAGGAGCGGGCGAAGATGGCGGACGAGGAGCAGCGCGCCAGCCGCGAGGCCGGCGACCGCGTGGACCTCGGCAACGAGGTGCCCGCCTCGCAGCGTGGCGCCGCCGCCCTCGCGGCCGCCGACACGCAGGTCGGCAAGCCGTACGTCTCCGGCGCCGAGGGCCCCAACTCCTACGACTGCTCGGGCCTGACCCAGTGGGCGTACCGCCAGGCGGGCGTGGGCCTCACGCGCACCACCTACACCCAGCAGAACGACGGCGTGAAGATAGGCCGCAGCCAGCTCAAGCCGGGCGACCTGGTCTTCTTCAACGGCCTTTCGCACGTGGGCCTGTACGCGGGCAACAACCAGGTCCTGCACGCCCCGAAGCCGGGCGCCTACGTCCGCTACGAGTCGATGGACTGGATGGGCACCTTCCAGTTCGGCGTCCGCATCTGAGCCGACGGTCCCGCATTCGACGGTCCCGGATCCGACAGCCCTCGGATCCGACGCCCATTCGGGGGAATCGCGGATCCCCCCGCTGACGTCACGCCCCGCCGGTGACCTTGTGGTCTCGGGCGGGGCGTCACTGTTCAGGCGTGACGCCGCCTTTGGCCGACCCGTGATCGCGCCGCTACTCTCTGCCGCTGGCAGCCGACAGGCTGCCTCGTCCAGCGGAAGGAGTACGGCTCCTGTGGCGTCTCATCGCCGACCCTCAGCGTCCGGATTCAACCGGGGCGCCCGGGTCACCCTCCTGTCGGCAGCGGCGGCCACCGCCGCGGCCGCGTTCGGAGCCGCACCGGCCGGCGCCGACCCGGGCCCCGGCAGCACCCGGGCCAAGGTCGACCGGCTGCACGAAGAGGCCGAGAAGGCAACGGAGCGGTACAACAAGGCCGACGAGCGCGCGGACCAGCTGCGTGGGGAGGTCGCGGCGGTACAGGACAGCGCGGCGCGCGGCCAGGAGCGCATCAACCGGATGCGGGGCGCGCTGGGTTCGGTGGCCAGCGCCCAGTACCGCTCCAGCGGCATGGACCCGGCGCTCGAACTGCTGCTGTCCACGGACCCCGACACGTACCTCGAAAAGGCCGCGGTACTGGACCGGCTGAGCGAGCGCCAGACGAACGCGCTGCACGAGCTGGAGCGGGCGCAGCGCACACTGAACCAGCAGCGCACGGAGGCCACCCGCAAGCTGGCCGAGCTGGAGCGCACCCGGTCCGCCGTGGCCACGCACAAACGCAGCGTCGAGGCCAAGCTCGCCGAGGCGCGGCGGCTGCTGAACTCCCTTCCGGACGCGGAGCGGGAGTCCTACGACCGGGCCTCCCGTTCCGGCCGCGACGGCGCGCTGCCGGATCTGTCCGGGGGCCTCGGCCCCTCCTCGGCGCGCGCCGCGGCCGCCGTGGCGGCGGCGCAGAGCGTGGTCGGGCGGCCGTACGTATGGGGCGCGAACGGACCGAACGGCTTCGACTGCTCCGGCCTGACCCAGTGGTCCTACGCCCAGGCGGGGGTCGGGCTGCCGCGCACCTCCCAGGCGCAGCGGTACGCCGGGCGCCAGGTGCCCCTGTCGGAGGCGCGGCCGGGCGACCTCGTGACGTACCGCTCCGACGCCAGCCATGTGGGGATGTACGTCGGCAACGGGCAGGTGATCCACGCGCCCTACCCCGGGGCCGCCGTGCGCTACGACCCTGTGCGGATGATGCCGAACGCCACGGTGACCAGGCCCTGACGATGTGACCGTACGATCGGCAGGGTGCCTGGTGGTCGGAGAAGGATCCGCGGGGCGGTCGGCGCGTGGTGCGCCGCCGCCCTGCTGCTCGTGCTCTCCGGCTGCGCCGGCGGGGCCGCGGCGCCGCCGGACACCACGCGCGCGGACATCCAGCGCACGCTGGACGCCCGCGCGGCCGACGAGCGCCGCAGGCTCGCCGATGTCCCGCTGAGCTCGTGGGAGTACCGGCTGAGCGAGGTGCGCCGCACCGGTGACCGGGCCACCGCCCAGGCCCAGCTGCGCTACCGCATCGACGGCTACGACGCCGCGCCCGTGTCCACCACCCGCACCCTGGAGCTGCGCCGCTCCGGGCAGGAGGGCGATTGGTACGTCACCGCGGACCGGGCGGGCCCGGGCGGCGCCCAGCAGCTGTGGCAGCAGGGCGACGTCGATGTCGTACGCGGCACGCGCAGCCTGGTCCTCGGCGCCGGCCAGGACCCGGCGCGGCTGCGGGCGATCGCGGCGGAGGCCGACCGGGCCGTGCCCGCGGTCTCCGCCGCCTGGCCGGAGAAGTGGGCGGGGCGGGTGGTGGTCCTGGTGCCCCCGTCGCTGGACGCGATGGGCGCTCTGCTGAGCGCGCCCGCCGCGAGCTACCGGGGCATCGCGGCGGTGACCACGGGCACGCGGGTGATCGTGAACCCCGAGGCGTACGAGTCGCTGAGCGAGCTGGGCCGCCGCGTCGTGCTCACCCACGAGACCACGCACGTGGCGACGCGCCCCCACACCACGTCCGCCACCCCGATGTGGCTCTCGGAGGGCTTCGCCGACTGGGCCGCCTTCCGGGGCACGGGCCGCACGGCCGCCCAGACCGCGCCCGAGCTGCGGCGCTCGGTCCGCGGCGGCGCCGTGCCGGCCGCCCTCCCGGCCGACGCGGCCTTCGGCTTCGGCACCGACGCGGACGCCCTGGCCCGGGCCTACCAGGGCTCCTGGCTGGCCTGCGAACTGATCGCGGACCGGTGGGGGCCCCGCGCCCTGACGGACCTCTACCGGTCGGTGGGCAAGGGCGCCGGGCTGGAGAGCGCCCTGCGGGACGTGCTGGGCACGACGGTGGAGGGCTTCACGGGGGAGTGGCGGGGATATGTGCGGGGGCGGCTGCGGTAAGCGGCCCTGTCGGGGGCGGGGCGCAGTCCGGTGGACCGGGCCCGCTGCGGTAGGTGGCCCCGCCGGGGGCCGGGGCGGTCCGGTGGACCGGGCCCGCTGCGGTAAGTGGCCCCGCCGGGGGCCGGCGCAGTCCGGTGGACCGGGCCCGATGCGGGTGCCGGGGGCCGGGGCAGTCCCGTGGACCGGGCCGCGGCCACCGCTCAGGACCCGAGCAGCTCCTTGTCCCGCACCGGCCGCGCCGCGCGCGCCTGCGCCCCGTCGCCCCGCGCCCCCGGCACCGTCCCCGCCCACAGCCGCCGGCAGGCGATCAGCGTCGCCGCGACCAGCAGCCCGTTGCGCAGCACCAGCATCGCTATGCCGAGGGGACTGCTCTCCACCACCTGGGTGAATCCGATGGGGAACTCAAGGAACGTGACGCCGGTCGCCACCAGGATCAGCCCGGCGGGCAGGCCCATCCGGCTCGACCGGAACGCGAGACAGACGGCGGCGGTGCCCACCAGCCAGATCAGATACTGCGGGCTGATCACCCGGCTCGTGGTGGTGAACAGCAGCACCGCCACGAACGCCGCGTCCGCGGGCGTACTCGACGTGAACGTCCTCGCCCGCAGCCGCCACACCACCAGCCAGCCCAGCGCGAGCACCGTCAGCCCCAGCGCGGCCCCGCTGACCAGCGGGACGTACGGGCCGAGGAACTCGACCGAGCCGTAGTGCAGCAGCACCTGCCCCTCCCACCCCGCGTGCCGGGCGATGTGGAAGACCAGCGCACCCAGCGACTCGACCTCGGTGCCCCGGTCGCGCTGGAAGGTCAGGAAGGCCAGCGCCCCGGGCATCGCCGCCGTGCACAGCAGCAGGACGACGACCCCCGTGACCACCGCCGCCGTCCAGGACCCGCGCGTGGCGCGCCCGCGCGGCGTGCCCACCAGCAGCAGCACCGGCCACACCTTCAGCAACGCGCCGAACCCCGCCAGGGCGCCGAGCACGCGCGGACGGCGGGCGGCCGCCAGCAGCGCCGCGACGGCGACGGCCGTCACCATCAGGTCGTAGCGGGCCAAGGAGGTCGGGCCGAGCAGCGCCACGCCCGCCACCCAGACCCACGCCCCCCTCGGGGACTTCCCGGGCCGCCGCCCCGCGTACAGCAGCAGCCCGAACACCACCGCGTCGCACAGCAGCGCCAGGACGAAGAAGGCGGTGGCGTACTCCAGGAAGGGGAGAAGCGCGGGGGAGAGGATCGCGAGCGCGGCGGCCGGCGGGTACTGCCAGGTGACGTCGTCCAGCGGGTACGTGCCCGTCTTCAGCACCTCGTACCAGCCCCGGTAGATCCCCGAGACGTCGCTGGTCACATCGGGGCCGGGGACGACGAGGACCTTCAGGACGCAGAGCAGCAGGACGGTCCTCGTGAGGGCCCACGCCGCGATCGTTATCCCGGTTTTCGCCACAGGGAGCTGCACGCCCGCTGTGCCCTTCATGTCCACCTCATGATATTTCAGGCCGCTGTGGGCTGTAATGTCGGCGGCGATGCGCAAGACCCTGATCGTGACCAACGACTTCCCGCCCCGGCCCGGAGGCATCCAGGCATTCCTGCACAACATAGCGCTACGGCTGGACCCCCAGCAGGTCGTGGTCTACACCTCCGCCTGGAAGCGGGGCCGGGCGGGGGCCGAGGCGGCCGCCGCGTTCGACGCCGATCAGCCCTTCAGGGTCGTCCGGGACCGCGCGACCATGCTGCTGCCCTCGCCCCGCGTCACCCGGCGGGCCGTCGGGCTGCTGCGGGAGCACGGCTGTACGGCGGTGTGGTTCGGGGCCGCGGCCCCGCTCGCCCTGATGGCACCCGCGCTGCGCCGGGCGGGCGCGCGCCGGATCGTCGCCACGACCCACGGCCATGAGGCGGGCTGGGCCCAGCTGCCCGGGGCCCGGCAGCTGCTGCGCCGGATCGGGGAGAGTACGGACACGATCACCTATCTCGGTGAGTACACGCGTTCGCGCATCGCCGCGACGCTCACACCGCAGGCGGCGGCGCGGATGGTGCGGCTGCCGCCCGGCGTCCACGAGAAGACCTTCCACCCCGACTCGGGTGGCGCCCTGGTCAGGGAGCGGCTGGGCCTGACGGACCGCCCGGTGGTCGTCTGCGTGTCCCGGCTGGTGCCGCGCAAGGGCCAGGACACGTTGATCCTCGCGATGCCCGCGATCCTGTCCCAGGTGCCGGACGCGGTGCTGCTGATCGTCGGCGGCGGCCCGTACGAGCGGGAGCTGCGGGGGCTCGCGCACCGGACCGGTGTGGCCGCGTCGGTGCGCTTCACGGGGGCCGTCCCATGGAAGGAGCTGCCCGCGCACTACGGCGCCGGTGACGTCTTCGCCATGCCGTGCCGTACGCGACGCGGCGGCCTGGACGTGGAGGGCCTCGGCATCGTCTACCTGGAGGCCTCGGCCACCGGCCTGCCCGTCGTCGCGGGCGACTCGGGCGGCGCACCGGACGCGGTCCTCGACGGCGAGACGGGCTGGGTCGTGCGGGGCGGCGTCCCGGAGGAGTCCGCGGACCGCGTCGTCACCCTGCTGAAGGACCCGGAACTGCGCCACCGCATGGGGGAGCGCGGCCGGGAGTGGATCGAGGAACGCTGGCGCTGGGACCTCCTGGCCGACACCCTCAGGACACTGCTCCAGCAGTAGGGGGCGTTGCGGCGGGCGGCGCATTTCAGCCCGTCCGGCGTTTGAGGACGGTCACACGGGGTGCCGTTGCGAGGGCGGCGCATTCCCAGCCCGTCCGGCGTTTGAGGACGGACACACCGGGCGCCCTGGCGAGTGCGGCACTCTTGCGCCCGGCCGAAAACCGCACCGCACCCTCGCGCACCCGCCGAAAATCATGCGCGCAGCACATAGCCGGAATCCCGAAATCCGCCCATGCTGCGCCCATGACACCAAATCTGACGCGTCGTCACCTCTTAGGTCTCGGCGCCCTCCACACCGCCGCCGCCCTCGGGCTGACCAGAATCGGCCCCGCGGCCGCGGCCACCCCCGCAGCCGGCCCCGCGGCCCGGTCGTCGGCCGCGGCCGACCACACCCCCGCCCTCGTCATCGGCTCCGGCTACGGCTCCGCCGTCACCGCGCTGCGCCTCGGCGAGGCCGGCATCCGCACCGTCGTCCTCGAAATGGGCCGCCTCTGGGACGCCGGCACCCCCGGCCCCGACGGCAAGGTCTTCTGCCCCACCAGTACCCCCGACCACCGCTCCATGTGGTTCCGCACCCGCACCGAGGCGCCGCTCGCCACGTTCCTCTGGCTCGACGTCGTCAACAGGAACATCACGCCCTACCCCGGCGTCCTCGACCGCGTCCGCTTCGACAACATGTCCGTCTACGTCGGGCGCGGCGTCGGCGGCGGATCGCTCGTCAACGGCGGCATGGCCGTCACCCCGCAGCGTGCGTACTTCGCCGAGACACTGCCGACCGTCGACGCCCCCGCCATGTACGACACGTACTTCCCGCGCGCCCGCCAGATGCTCGGCGTCAACACCATCGACCCGGCCTGGTTCGAGTCCACGGAGTGGTACCGCTTCGCCCGGATCTCCCGTAAGCACGCCGAGCGCACCGGTCTGCGGACCACCTTCGTCCCCAACGTCTACGACTTCGGCCACATGCAGCGGGAAGCCGCCGGCCAGGCCCCCAGGTCCGCGCTCGCGGGCGAGGTCATCTACGGCAACAACCACGGAAAGCGCACCCTCGACAAGACCTACCTCGCCGCCGCCCTCGGCACCGGGAACGTCACCATCGAGACCCTGCACCGGGCCCGCGCCGTCCGAAGACAGCCGGACGGCACCTACGTCGTCACCGTCGACCGGACCGACCTGGCCGGCAAGGTCGTCGCCACCCGCGAACTCTCCTGCGACCGGCTCTTCATCGGAGCGGGCAGCCTCGGCACCACCGAACTGCTCCTGCGCGCCCGCGAGACCGGCGCACTGCCCGACCTCAGCGAGCACATCGGCACCGGCTGGGGCACCAACGGCAACGTCATGACCGCCCGCGCCAACCACATGTGGGACACCGTCGGCGCCAACCAGTCGACCATTCCCGTCATGGGCATCGACGACTGGTCCCACCCCACCCATCCGGTCTTCGCGGAGATCGCCCCGCTCCCGATGGGCTTCGAGCACTGGATCAGCCTCTACCTGGCGATCACCAGAAACCCGGAGCGCGGCACCTTCACCTACGACGCCGCCACCGGCGCGGCGAAGCTCAACTGGACCCGGGCCCAGAGCCAGGTCTCCGTCGCCGCCGCCAAGTCCCTCTTCGACCGCATCAACCTCAAGAACGCCACGATCTACCGCTACGACCTCTTCGGCGGCAACAGGACCTTCGCCGACGACTTCACGTACCACCCGCTCGGCGGCTGCGTACTCGGCCGGGCCACCGACAACTACGGGCGGGTCACCGGCGCTCCGGGTGTGTACGTCACCGATGGAGCCCTCATCCCGGGCTCCATCGGTGTCAATCCGTTCCTCACCATCACCGCGCTCGCCGAGCGCAACATGGCACGCGTCCTCGCCGAGGACTACGCCCGGTAGATCGCCTCGATCTCGTCCGCGAAGTCCTTCGCCACCACATTCCGCTTCAGCTTCAGCGACGGCGTGATGTGACCGGCTTCCTCCGTGAACTGGGAGTCAAGAATGCGGAATTTCCGCACCGATTCCGCCTTGGACACCGCAGCGTTGCCCTCGTCCACCGCCCGCTGGACCTCCGCCAGCAGATCCGCGTCCTCGCGCAGCGACGCCGCCGTCGAACCGGCCGGCTTTCCGTGGTCGGACGCCCAGCGGGTCAGGAACTCCTCGTCGAGGGTGACCAGCGCGCCGACGAACGGCCGCCCGTCACCCACGACCATGCACTCCGCGACCAGCGCATGAGCCCGGATCCGGTCCTCGATGACCGCCGGGGCGACGTTCTTGCCGCCCGCCGTCACCAGGATCTCCTTCTTCCGGCCCGTGATCGCGAGATAGCCGTCCTCGTCGAGCGTGCCGATGTCACCGGTGTGGAACCAGCCGTCGGCCAGCGCCTCCGCGGTCGCCGCCTCGTTGTTCCAGTAGCCCGTGAAGATGTGCTCGCCGTGCAGCAGCACCTCGCCGTCGTCGGCGATCCGCACCACCGAGCCCGGCAGGGGCTGGCCGACCGTACCGATCTTCTGCCGGTCCCACGGGTTGAACGCGGTCGCCGCGCAGGACTCCGTGAGGCCGTAGCCCTCCAGCACCGTGAAGCCGATGCCGCGGAAGAAGTGCCCGAGCCGCTCGCCCAGCGGCGCGCCGCCGGAGATCGCGAACTCGCCGCGCCCGCCCAGCACCGCGCGCAGCTTGCTGTAGACGAGCTTGTCGAAGACCTTGTGCTTGAGCTTCAGCCCGAACGGCGCGCCCTGCGGGCCGCTGGTGGCCCGGCTGTACTCGATCGCCGTGGCGGCGGCCTTGTCGAAGATCTTGCCCTTGCCGTCCGCCTGGGCCTTCGCCCGCGCCGAGTTGTAGACCTTCTCGAAGACGCGCGGCACGCCGAGGATCAGCGTCGGCCGGAAAGCGGCGAGTTCATCGGTGAGGTTCTTGATGTCCGGTACGCAGCCGAGGCGGATCGGCGCCATCACGGACGCGATCTCGACCATGCGCCCGAAGACATGGGCGGCCGGCAGGAAGAGGAGCACGGAGCCCTCGCCGGTACGGAAGAGCGGCTTGAGGCGCTCCACCAGGTTTCCGCACTCCGCGAAGAACGCGCGGTGCGTGAGCACACAGCCCTTGGGGCGGCCGGTGGTTCCCGAGGTGTAGACGATCGTCGCCGGGTCGTCGGCCTTCGCGACCGCGCTGCGCTCGTCGACCGTCTCGTCGGAGACCTCGGCTCCGGCGGCGGTCAGCTCGTCGACCGCGCCCTTCTCGATCTGCCAGACCTGCTTCAGGGCCGGCAGCGTGTCCCGTACGGACTCCACGGCGGCGACGTGCGTGTCACCCTCGACGATCACCGCGACCGCGCCGGAGTCGCCGAGTATCCACTGCACCTGCTCGGCGGAGCTGGTCTCGTACACCGGCACGGTCACCGCGCCGGCGCTCCAGATCGCGAAGTCCAGCAGCACCCACTCGTAGCGGGTGCGCGACATCAGGGCGACCCGGTCACCGGGGCTCACACCGGCGGCGATCAGGCCCTTGGCGGCGGCGCGCACCTCGGCCAGGAACCGGGTGGCGGTGACGTCCGTCCAGACGCCCGCGACCTTTCTGCCCATGACAGCCACATCGGGATGCTGCGCGGCATTGCGTCGGATGAGATCCGTCAGATTGCCGTCCGCGGGGACCTCGTACAGGGCCGGAAGGCTGAACTCGCGCAAGACTGCTGCTCCTCATCGGACGCCGGCGCCACGGCTCTGTGTGACCGCACCGGGGAATGGCCCGGACGTTACCCACCGGTACGTGGTTCCGGATAGGGGGTCCCGGCCAGATGTTTTCTGCGTCACACGACTGTCTCACCTGCGCCACATCTGTGTGCCGCAGCATCGCGAACCCTATTCCACCCGCCGGACCACCGGGAAGTAACCGCAGGTCCGGCGCCCTCTACCCACGCTCACACCGACGACCTTAGGGTGATCACCATGCGAGTTCATGTGGTGAGCGACGTACACGGGAACGCCCAGGATCTGGCCAAGGCCGGCGACGGCGCCGACGCCCTGATCTGCCTCGGCGACCTGGTGCTCTTCCTCGACTACGCCGACCACTCGCGCGGTATCTTCCCCGATCTCTTCGGAGTGGAGAACGCCGACCGGATCGTCGAACTGCGCACCGCGCGCCGCTACGAGGAGGCCCGCGAGCTCGGGCGGCGGCTGTGGGCGGGACTCGACCGGGACGCCGCGATCCTCGCCGCCGTACGGCGCCAGTACGCCGAGATGTTCGCCGCGTTCCCCACACCGACGTACGCCACCTACGGAAATGTCGACATCCCGACTCTCTGGCCGGAGTACGCGGGCCCCGGCACCACCGTCCTCGACGGAGAGCGCATCGAACTGGGCGGCCGGACCTTCGGCTTCGTCGGCGGCGGACTGCGCACCCCGATGCGCACGCCGTACGAGATCTCCGACGAGGAGTACGCCGCCAAGGTCGAGGCCCTCGGCGAGGTCGACGTCCTGTGCTCCCACATCCCCCCGGACGTACCCGAGCTGACCTACGACACCGTCCCGCGCCGCTTCGAACGCGGCAGCCGCGCCCTGCTCGACGCCATCCGGCGCACCCGCCCCCGGTACGCCCTCTTCGGGCACGTCCACCAGCCGCTGGCCCGCCGGATGCGGATCGGCTCGACCGAGTGCGTGAACGTCGGACACTTCGCGGCCACGGGGCGGCCGTGGGCCCTGGAATGGTGAGCGGCACCGTCGCGATAGATTGCAGACCGCAACCCCTTCAGCAGCAGCGCACCGGAGGAGCCACGGCGATGGCGGAACACACCAGCTCGAGCATCACCATCGACGCGGCACCGGCCGACGTGATGGGGGTGATCTCCGACTTCGCCCGCTACCCCGAGTGGACCGGGGAGGTGAAGGAGACCGAGATCGTCGAGAAGGACGAGCAGGGCCGCGCCCTGAAGGTCCGCCTCGTTCTCGACGCGGGCGCGATCAAGGACGACCACACCCTCGCCTACACCTGGACCGGCGAGAACAAGGTCTCCTGGACGCTGGAGAAGTCCCAGATGCTGCGCGCGCTGGACGGTTCGTACACGCTGAAGCCGGTCGACGACGGCAAGCGCACCGAGGTCACCTACCAGCTGACCGTCGACGTCAAGATCCCCATGCTCGGCATGATCAAGCGCAAGGCGGAGAAGGTCATCATCGACCGCGCCCTCGCGGGTCTCAAGAAGCGCGTCGAGTCCGGCGCCTGATCCGTATCTCGATGCGCACCGTCCTTGTCACCGGGTCCGGCGGCTCCGGCCGCACCACCGTCGCCGCGGCGACCGCGCTCGCCGCGGCGCGCCGCGGGAAGCGCACCCTGCTGCTCTCCGGCGAAGCCGGCGCCCTCCTGGACGTACCGGTCGGGACCCGGCCGGACGAGGTGACCGACGGCCTGTGGGCCGCCCGGGTCGACTCCGGCGCGCACTTCCGCGCCGAACTGCTCGCCCTCCAGGAGCGCAGCACCGCCGCGCTCGACCTGCTCGGCGCCCACAAGCTGGAGGACGCGGAGCTCACCGAACTCCCCGGCACCGAGGAGTTCGCCCTGCTCAAGGCGGTGCGCGAGCTGCCGGCCGGTGACTGGGACACGGTCGTCGTCGACATGCCCCCGGTCCGCGAGACCATCGCCCTGCTCGGGCTGCCCGAACAGCTGCGCCGCTATCTGCGCCGGCTGCTGCCGCCCGAACGGCAGGCCGCGCGTGCGCTGCGCCCGATGCTGGCCCAGCTCGCGGGCGTACCGATGCCCGCGCAGTGGCTGTACGAGACCGCCGCGCGCTGGGAGTCCGAGCTCGCGGCCGTACAGAAGCTGATCGAGGACGCGCACACGTCCGTGCGGCTGGTCGCCGAGCCGGGTCCGGCCGCCGAGGACAGCCTGCGCACCGCCCGTCTCGGCCTCGCGCTGTACGGGATGCGCGTCGACACGCTCGTCGCCAACCGGATCCTGCCGCCCGAGACCCCCGACCCCTGGCTCGCGGGGCTCAGGGCGCAGCAGGAGAAGGTCCTGCACGCGTGGCACGAGGAGTGGACGCCGGGCTCCGCCCTGCGCGAGCTGCCCCATCTCGGCCGGGACCCGAGAGGGCTCGACGACCTCACGCCCCTCACTGCGATGACGGTTTTGTATGGCGAGCCGGTCGCCGCGAACGCGGCCGGGCTCGGTCCGTGGCGCGTCGAGGGGCCGCGGGACGACGGCGACCTGCACTGGATACTTCCGCTGCCGGGGGCCGTCAAGGACGAGCTGCAGCTGGTCCGCAGGGGCGACGAACTGCTCCTCGCCGTCGGACCGTTCCGGCGGATCGTCCCCCTGCCGTCCGCCCTGCGCCGCTGCACCGTCTCGGGGGCCGGCCTCACGGACGGCGAGCTGAGGGTCCGATTCACGCCGGACCCCGGGCTGTGGCCACGAAGCCGCTGAACGGCCACCCGCCGGTCGGGTAACGTCGACCGTACGCAGTCCCGTTTTCCAGGAGTACGCCATGAGCGATGCCACCGAGCGTCCCGCCGTCGACGCCGACGCCTGGGCCGAGGCGTGTGCCGAGGACCTGGAGGCGGAGAAGGCCCGCCGCCGCGAGCACCACGGACCGCAGCCCGGGTCCGCGGCCGAGGAGCTGCGCAAGCTCGTGGACGCCGTCGCGGGCAAGCTGTCCTCGTTGCAGAACCCGCTGTTCGGCATGGCCGCGCAGGGGGCCGTGCAGCAGCTGATCACCCAGGCCAAGCAGGCCGTCGAGCCGGTCATCGAGCGCAACCCGGAGGTCTTCGACCACCTCGCGGCGGCGGGCAACGAACTGCTGGCCGCGTACCGCTCGGCGGTGGAGGGCCAGGAGAGCCGCTGGACGCGCGGCGACAAGCGGGACGACGACCCCGGCGCGGGCTCCGGCGAGAAGATCGATCTGGACTGAGGCCGGGGGTCCCTCCGGTACGGTTGGCCCTAGCGGGGCTCGACCGAAAACTGAGGGACACATGGGACTCACCATCGGCGTCGACATCGGCGGTACCAAGATCGCGGCCGGCGTGGTCGACGAAGAGGGCGCCATTCTCGAAACGCACACGGTGCCCACTCCGCAGACCGCCCCCGGGATCGTGGACGCGATCTGCGCGGCCGTCGCCGGAGCCGGTCAGGGGCACGAGATCGACGCGGTCGGCATCGGCGCCGCCGGTTACGTCGACGACAAGCGTGCCACCGTCCTCTTCGCGCCCAACATCGACTGGCGGCACGAGCCGCTGAAGGACAAGGTCGAGCAGCGCACGGGCCTCCCGGTCGTCGTGGAGAACGACGCGAACGCGGCGGCGTGGGGGGAGTACCGCTTCGGCGCGGGCCAGGGCCACGAGGACGTCATCTGCATCACGATCGGCACGGGCCTCGGCGGCGGCATCATCATCGGCAACAAGCTGCGGCGCGGCCGCTTCGGCGTGGCCGCGGAGTTCGGTCACGTCCGCGTCGTTCCCGACGGCCTGCTGTGCGGCTGCGGCAGCCAGGGCTGCTGGGAGCAGTACGCCTCCGGCCGCGCCCTCGTCCGGTACGCCCGCCAGCGCGCCAACGCGACACCCGAGAGAGCGCAGATCCTGCTCGGCCTCGGCGACGGCACCCCGGCGGGCATCGAGGGCAAGCACATCAGCGCCGCCGCCCGCCAGGGCGACCCGGTCGCCATGGACTCCTTCCGCGAACTCGCCCGCTGGGTGGGCGCGGGCCTGGCCGACCTCGCCTCGCTGTTCGACCCGTCCGCCTTCATCGTCGGCGGCGGTGTGTCGGACGAGGGCGATCTGGTCCTCGACCCGATCCGCAAGTCCTTCCGCCGCTGGCTGGTCGGCTCCCAGTGGCGCCCCCACGCCCAGGTCCTCGCCGCCCAACTGGGCAACAAGGCGGGCCTGGTAGGCGCGGCGGACCTGGCCAGACAGGGCTGACCGTGCTTTCCCGGGGGTGACCCCCGGACCCCGGGTACGGCCTTCGGCCGTGTCCTCAATCTCCCCCTACGCCCTACGGGCGTGGGGGACCCCCGGACGGGCTCATTCTGAGCCCCTCCGGCGATTGAGGAGCGGGGGTTCGGGGGCAGAGCCCCCGATTCGGGAAGGGGCGGGGTGGGGACAAAGCCCGCCGCAGGCGCCCCCCCCCGCCCCCCCCCCCCCCGCCCCCCCCAGCGCCCCCCCCCCCCCCAGGCCCCCCCCCCCCCCCCACGCGTCCCCCCCCCCCGGCCC